>NZ_JBBNLU010000006.1:0-171356 GCF_040092335.1 Collinsella sp. CLA-ER-H8
GCCCCCGATATCGCCCGCAGTGTGTCCGACATGTTCGAGCAGGCCGGCGGCACCATCTCCAATCTGACCGAGCGCCTGGGCATGCAGGGCGAGACCGCGGCCCAGCGCGTGCTCGACGAGCTCATCCACATGTACGGATGCACCGGCGTCTTGCCGTCGATAATCTGGTCGGCAATGTTCTTGGCGTAGTTAACGGGAATAGCAAAGCCCACGCCCGAGCTGGAGCCCGAGTAGCTCTCGATGAGCGAGTTGATGCCCACGAGCTCGCCGTTGTCATTGACGAGCGCGCCGCCGGAGTTGCCCGGGTTGATGGCGGCATCGGTCTGGATCATGTTGGCATAGATGGTGTTACCGCTGGTAGAGCTCATGGCCGTGGAGCGATACAGCGCCGACACGATTCCCGTGGAGACAGACTGCTCGTTGCCGAAGGGCGAGCCGATCGCCATAACCCACTCGCCCACGTTGAGCTTGGAGGAATCACCAATCTCGATTGGCGTGAGCTTGGAGGCGTCGGCGTCCTTGAGCTTGATGACGGCCAGATCGCTCGAGGCGTCGTTGCCCACGAACTCGGCCTCATAGGTGGTGCCGTCGTCCATGGTCACCACGTACTGGTCGTAACCATCAACCACGTGGTTGTTGGTGAGGATGTGGCCCTCGGTATCGAGCACCACGCCCGAACCGACGCTGCCCGAGCCATCCGACTCGTCAGCAGACTGCGAAAGCGAGCCATTCTGGCTGCCGCTCGAAGTGGCAGTGATGGAAACGACGGAGGGCAGGGCCTTGGCGGAAACGGCCTCGGCCAGCGTAGTATCCTCGGAGTCAATGGTGATCTTTTGCGTCGACGAACCCGCAGCACCCGCCGTCACGGCATTCTTGCCGCCACCGATATCGAGCGTGCCGCTCATAATGAGCGCGATGACCAACAGGGCGCCGCAGGCGCAGCCGGCGAGCGCCGTAATGAAAATCGGCAGCTTTTTGGTCTTGGTCTTGACCACCGTGTGCTTGTTCACGACCTGTTGGCCGCCCAGCGGCTTGCCGGTCTGCGTGTCGTAAGCTTGCACGTAGGGAATGTTGCTACCGGCAGGCGTCGACTCCACCTGCACACGCGGCTGCTGCTGGGTCTCGCCAGCGTTGCCCGCATCCTGGGGACGCTGGGAATCGTTCTCGCTCATGGCTGCGATCCTTTCGTCAAATAACCAAAGGCCCGCCAAACATGTGGCGGGCCATCATTGTTCACGTTGAGTTGTACCCCAATATGCGGGCGAACGTGTATGAGAACGCAATCTTTTAGGAAGGCTTAAGTTCTGCTGCAGGCCCGAAAGGAACCCGCACCTGCGGCAAAACCACCACAAAGGTGCCTGTCCCCTTTGTGGTGGAAATCTAGTCCTTAAACAGATAGCCCACGCCGCGGACGGTGGTGATGTGCGCCGCGATCTGCGGGCCCACCTTGGAGCGGATGCGTCGGATGTGCACGTCGACGGTGCGCGTGCCGCCGCAGTACTCAAAGCCCCACACGCGGTGCAGCAGTACCTCGCGGCTGTAGGCACGGTTGGGATGCGTCGCCAAAAAGCTCAGCAGCGAGTACTCCATCAGCGTCAGGTCAATAGGCTCGTTATCGAGCGTTACCTGGTAGGTAGCCAGGTTGATCTCGAGGTTATCGATGTTGAGCACATCGTCGGCGGTGACGGTCTCCTCCTCGCCCATCAAGCGTTGCGCGCGAGCCTTGAGCTCGTTGGGCGTCGCCGTGGGGCACACAAAGTCGGCATGCGCGTGATTGGGCAGGCGCAGGGTGCCGAGCGCCTCGTCGTCGACAATCACCAACATGGGGACGCCGCCGCGATCGTCAAGCCACTTGGCAATCTGATCGATGCGGTCGCTGCGGATGCCGTCGGAATCGAGGATCAGCAGGTCAAAGTCGTGCGCCGCAGTCGGCGAATCGGGCGTGGCCAGGCTCACCTCGACACCCAGGGTGGTCGTCAAACTGCGGGCAAACTCGTGGAAGCGCGTCGTGCGCGCCATGAACAGGGCACTCTTTTCGGACATATCGGCCTCCAAGGAAATGAGCTCAATCGTACTGGAACAAGTCAGCGCGATTAGGAGTTCGCCAGATAATGCTTGATCTCCCACTCGGTGATCGTGGATTCAAACTTATGCCACTCGTCGCGCTTCTTTTTAAGGAAGAAGCTGTGGATGTGCTCGCCGAGGGCATCCTTCATAAACTGCGAGTCCTCAAACACGTCGAGCGCCTCTTTGAGCGAACGCGGCAGCGGCGTGTAGCCGGCCTCGACCATCTGACGGTCGGTGAGCTTGAGCGTCTCGGCCGTGGCCTCGGGCGGAAGCTCCAGCTTGCGCTCGATGCCGTCCAGACCAGCCGCCAGCGTGACGGCGTTGACCAGGTACGGGTTGGCCATGGGGTCGGGGCTGCGAAGCTCGATGCGCGTGGACAGCTGCTTGCCGGGCTTGTAGACCGGGATGCGGACCATGCTCGCGCGGTTGCGCAGGCCCCACGTGGCGTACTGTGGCACGGAGTCGCCACCCGTGGTGATACGCTTGTACGAGTTGACCGTGGGGTTGGTGATGGCGCTGATCTCGCGTGCGTGCGCCAGGATGCCGGCCATGTAGTGCTTGGCGATATCGGAGAGGTGGTACTTCTCGTCGTCCTCGCCCCAAAAGACGTTGTTGCCGTCGTGGTCGAACAGCGACTGATGCAAAAACATGGCGCTGCCGTCCTCGCCCGCCAACGGCTTGGGCATAAAGGAGGCGTGGCAACCGCTCTCGTAGGCCTGCTGCTTAATGATGAGTTTGGCCGTGGTGATGGCGTCGGACATGCTCAGGGCCTCGGCGTGGCGCAGGCTCATGCCGTGCTGCGAGCGACCGGCGGCGTGGAAGGTGTACTCCACGGGCACGGACATCTTCTCGAGCGTGAGGACCGTGTTGCGACGTAGGTCGCGAGCGGCATCGCTCACCGAAAGATCGAAGTAGCCCACGTTGTCGAGCGGCTCGGGGGTATGCTCGTCGGGGAAGTAGTAATACTCCAGCTCGGCACCCACGTTGAGCAGATAGCCAGCCTTCTCGGCCTTGCGGAACATGCGGCGCAGGGCATCGCGTGGATCGCCGGCAAACGGTTTGCGATCGGGAGTGCACACGTCGCAGAACACGCGGGCGACGCCGTTGTGGCTCGGGCGCCACGGCAAAATCTGGAAGGTCGAAGCATCGGGAAACGCCAGCATGTCGGCTTCCTCGGGCGTGGCAAAGCCCTCGATGGCGGAGCCGTCAAAGCCAATACCCTCCTCAAAAGCGACCTCGAGGTCCTCGGGGCTAATGGCAAAGTTCTTGAGGCGGCCGAGAATGTCGACAAACCACAGACGCACAAAGCGGATGTCACGCTGCTCTACGGAGCGGAGTACGTAATCGATGTTCTGCTGGTTCATGTCGCTCCCCTTTCTTTCGGGCGGGTTTCGACTGGTCTATATCGCAGATACTATCGCAGAAAAATGTTTCCGCAGGGTTAAAGCGTATCAAGCGCTCAAAAAACGTGTGTGAACAGGCGGTCACGAACGAATGATTAGCGCGAGGTCGAGGCGCGGTGTTCGATGTGGCCGGGGATCTCGATGCGCTTGGGGGCGAGCTTTGCGGCATCGCCCACCGTAGTGGTAACGACGTCGATACGCTCGGACAGGCGCTCGACTACGCGCTCGGCAATAGTGAGGGTGTCCTGCGCGGCCGTGGTCACGCCGCCAAAGAGCACGTGGTTCCAGGGGTAATCGTCAAACGTCGAGATCTTAAGACCGGCCGGCAACGAGGGTCCCAACTGTGCCAGTGCCTCGGTCAGGCGTAGGAAGACCAGGCCGTTGACAGCGATAAGGCCGAGTCTTTTGCCCGCATAGCCGCGGATGGTCTCGTCCAAGCGGCCAACGCCAGTGGCACCGCCATCGGCCAAGGTGACAACCTCGCCGGCAAGGCCGCGTCGCGACAGCTCGTCGGTAAAGGCCTCGGCGCGCTCGCGACGCACGGGGCTGTCGTCGCTCGCCTCGGTGAGCAGGCACAGGCGCTCGCTGCCCGCAGCAGCCAAGGCGTCTACCAAACCAGCGACCAGCTCACGGTTGTTAGATGTCACCAAATCGATGCCGCCGTCGGCAACATCGCGGTCGAGCAGCACAACGGGCAGGCGCCCCGCTGCCGCGGCGATTGCCTCGTCGTTGCCTCCACAGGTGTTGACGACCAGGCCGTCCGCGCCGGCATCGATAAGTCTGGTGAGCGACTCTGCTTCCTTAGCGGGATCGTTGCCGCTAATGGCCGTCATAAGCGAGCAGCCGCGCGAGGCGGCGCTAGCGGAAAGGCCCTCGAGCATGGCGCTGGAGAACGGGTTGGCGATGTCGGCCAAGATCACGCCGATGAGGTTGGTGCGTGAGCTGCGCAGATTGCGCGCGGCGGCACGTGGGCGATAGCCGGTGCGCTCGATAACCGCCGCAATGCGAGCACGGGTTTCCTCGGTCATCTGCCCGGGGCGGTTGTTGAGATAGCGCGAGACCGTGGCCGGACTCACGCCCGCCTCGGCGGCAATGTCCTTAATCCTCATCTGCGCCATAGCGCACCCCGTTTCCCAATTGTCAGCAGTCTGAGCCATTTTGGGCATTTTTTAAAAATGCCGGTTGCAAAACGCTGTAGGTGAGTATACTACAACTCGAAACGAAACCGATTTCGTAAACCGATTTCGGCAAGCGTTGGCACGGTGGTGCAAAGATGTACCCTACCGTCTTGGCACCTCCGTGCCAACGCCATATCAAAGGTGTACGCACGAGCAAGAAGGAGCTGCACGACCATGGGTAAAACGGTTCTTACCTTCGGCGAGATCATGATGAGGCTCTCGCCCAAAGATCACCTGCGTATTGAGCAGGCAACCGAGTTTGACGTTCGCTATGGCGGCGCCGAGGCCAACACCGCGCTTTCCCTGGCCTACCAGGGTGACAAGACCGCTTACGTCTCCGTTGTCCCGGCCAACCGTCTGGGCGAGTGCGCGCTGCGCTCGCTGAAGGCCTACGGCGTCGATACCACGCGCGTCGTGCGTCAGGGCGACCGTCTTGGCTCCTATGTGTTTGAGGTCGGCGCCTCGCAGCGCGGCAACGGCTGCGTCTACGACCGCAAGTTCTCTGCCATCAACATGGCCAAGCGCGACGTCTTTGACTGGGACGAGATCCTCAAGGGCATCGATGTCTTCTATTTCTCCGGCGTGACCCCCGCCGTCTCCGATGAGATGGCCGCCGCCTGCAAGGAGGCGCTCGCCGCCTGCCGCGCCAAGGGTATCACCACCGTGTGCGACGTGAACTATCGCGGCAAGATGTGGTCGCCCGAGAAGTCGCAGGCCACCATGAAGGAGCTTCTGCCGCTCGTCGACATCTGCATCGCCAACGACGAGGACGCTCCCGCCGGCCTCGGTATGACCTGCGTCTCCGGCTCCCTTGCCCACGGCATCGAGGAGCGCGACACCTACGTCGAGATGGCCCGCCAAATCTGCGCCGAGTACGGCTGCAAGAAGGTCGCTTCGGTCGTCCGCAACATCTCCTGCGTCGAGCGTTCCATCTGGATGGGCATGCTCTATGACGCCGAGAGCGACGCGCACTGGTTCTCCCCTGCCCACGACGTGCACGTGCTCGAGGGCGTTGCCGCCGGCGATGCTTTTAACGCCGGCCTGGTCCATGCCCTCATCAACGACTTTGGCCCGCAGGACGCCGTCAACTACGCGATTGCGGCCTCGATCCTCAAGCTCACCATCAAGGGCGATTCCAACCTGGTGACCGCCGACGAGATCGCCGCTGTGGCCAACGCCGCCGACGGTGGCACCCGCGTCGCCCGTTAATTCGTTCCCCATTCCGCGGGCCGCAGCTTTCCAATCCCATACCCCTGCGGCCCGCTCCCCGATTCCTCCGGTCGGGCAAAACCACCAGTCCCATTCCGGTTTTGCCTGGCATTCCCTACATGACTGGTCGAGCAGCCGGTTTTGGAATTGCTTGAACCCCAAGCAGTGCCTCCGATAACCAATCCAAAATCGGCTCCTGACCAGCATATTTGGCAATTACGCGCACCCGCGCGCCTCACATCGAAAGGAACATCATGTTCGATCAGTTCTACACCACGCTTGAGTCCCTGGGCATCGTGCCGGTCGTCGTGCTCGATGAGGTCGAGGACGCCGCACCGCTCGCCCACGCCCTTATGGCAGCCGGCATGAAGTCCGCCGAGGTCACCTTCCGCACCGCCTGCGCCGCCGAGTGCATCGCCGCCATGGCCGAGGCCGAGCCCGAGATGTGCGTTGGCGCCGGCACTGTCCTGACCGTCGAGCAGGTTGAGCAGGCCCGCGCCGCCGGTGCCAAGTTCATCGTCTCCCCGGGTTACAACGAGAACGTCGTGAAGCACTGCATCGACATCGACCTGCCCGTCCTTCCCGGCACCGTGACTCCCTCCGAGGTCACCGCAGCCGAGAACCTGGGCCTCAAGGTCACCAAGTTCTTCCCCGCGTCCCAGTATGGCGGCCTAAACACCATCAAGGCCCTCGCCGCTCCGTTTGTCGGTCACCGCTTTATGCCTACCGGCGGCGTGAGCACCGCCAACGTCGAGGAGTACCTGAGCTCCTCTGCCATCATCGCCTGCGGTGGCACCTGGATGGTCAAGCCGGCCCTGTTTGCCGACGGCGACTTCTCCAAGGTCGAGCAGATTGCCCGCGAGGCCATGGACGTCGTCAAGAAAGTCCGCGGCTAGGTTTAGCTCTCTATCGTGAAAGGGGGCGTGCCCTAGACCTCGCCCCCTTTCTTTTAAAGCGGCTCGGAAGCGCGCCGTTTCCGTCACGAACAAGAACCGAAACCGTCTTGTATGCTGATAGAACGTGACGGAAGCGACACGCCCCCGAACCGCTTTTCCTGCTCGGTTGGCGACCACGCCCAGCTGAGCCACTTCGACAAAAGCCAAGCCACCAAAACAGCTACGGCGCCGTCTGGAGGAATGGACCCTTGCTTCCGGTCTTTTCCTCCAAGCGACGCCGCAGCCTTTTCGTGCCCCAATAGCGCCTCGCACTTGCGGTGAAATAGGGACTATTTACGCCATCAGGGCCGCAAAACAATCCCCATTTCACCGCAACTAATGTAGGGGGCGAGTTAGATGGCCGAGTCTTTGGACAGCTCAAAGTAGTCGGGATGCAAGGCGATAACCGGGCCCTGCTCCTCGGGCATCAGATGCAAGTGCGTCTCGGCCAGATAGCTTGCCGTGTCGGTATCGCCCCTCTTAATGGCCTCGAGAATCCGGCGATGCTGCCGACGAATCGGCTCCCAATCCAGATCCTGCGACACCATGCGCAACCAGTTGTATCGCTCAAAATGCGTGTTGATGCTCTTCATCCAATCCCACAACATGTGACGACCAGCAATCTCAAAACATGTCTCATGGAACAGGTTATCCAGGTCAAAGAAGCGGCGCGTTTCGCCATGGTCGAGCGACTCGGACTCGGTAAGAATCTGCTCAAGCCGCTGCTTTTGCTCGGGCGTGGCGGCCGAACAGCATTTAATAAGCACGCTTCTCTCGAGCTTCTCGCGCAAAAAGCAGGCGTTCTCGGCGCGCTCCATGCTGATTTTCGAGACATAGGTGCCGCTTTTGGGACGCGTTTCCACCAGCTCCTGCTCACGCAGGCGCACAAAGGATTCGCGAATGGGCGTGCGCCCGATTCCCGTCTCCTTTTCCAGACCAATCGCCGAAAGACGCGTGCCGGGCCTGAGCTCGGCATAGATGATCTTGGAGCGCAATGCGGTGTATGCCTGATCTTGCAGGCTCTGATTATGCTGGTGTTGTTCCATAAAGCCCTCGGATGAAGCCTCGGTTAATCGAATACCACCATGCAATACTATCGCATCCCCCGCCCCCCTCATAAGTTGCGGTGGAATAGTTCCTGCTCAAAGCCTTCAGCAGCAAAAACAGGAACTATTCCACCGCAACTTCCAACAGTCTTTTTGGGACGTGGCTTTTTTGGCTACCCTGAGCCGCAGGTCGGCCCCTTGCCACAAAAGGGGCCCATCTACTACGTTAACGCGGAGAGCCCAGACCATGCTGAAAAGTGCAAAAACAAAACCGCAGGTAGACAGCTTGTCGATTTTCGAAAAAGCCGACTATGGTTGACCCCTGCGGCTTAAACGTAGTAGATAGGCCCTTTTCGTGGCGCAGCACTACTGCACCCCAAATTGGCACCCCGAGCCCTCGTGAGTTGCCAACAAGCTGTTCGCCCAGCGCTTTATCCGCGCGGCATTCGGAAAATAGCACCACCGTAAGAACCCGCGAACAGCGCTATACGTTGCTATATCTCACTATACTTTGCTATATCTTGCTATACTTTGCTATATCTTGCTATATTTTGAGCAAAGGTGGCTCACATGCAAACAAACCCTTTTAAGCCCACAGCAGGTAAAACACCTCCCACGATTATCGGCCGCGAAGATGTGCTCGAAGAATTCAATGAGGGCCTCGTCAACGGGCCTGGTGCCCCGGGGCGCCTAATGCGCATAGCCGGCGTCCGTGGAACGGGCAAGACGGTCCTCCTTGACGAGTGCTCACGTTTGGCGCAAAGCCGTGGCTGGACGGTCATAAAAGAGGTCGCAACCGAGGGACTTTGCCAACGCATTCTCGAACAGCTGCAGCCCAAATTCCAGGCCAAACACGCCAGATTTGAGCCCACCGTAGCTGGCATATCCATCGGCAGCATAGATATTGAGCGAATCGGCCCATCGCTACGCGACGCCATGAGACAGACAATATCCAAGAATGGAAATGGCCTGCTCATCACTCTCGACGAGGTTCAAGACGCAGAGCTCGATGAGGTCCGAACGCTCTCCATTGCGATTCAGCAGGTTATCGGCGAAGACCTTGATATCGCCTTTGTTTTTGCTGGGCTGCCTTCGATGATTGAAAGCATCATCAACGGAAAGACACTTGCGTTTTTGCGCCGCGCCCTCCCCTTTGATCTGAAGGCTGTGGCAGTAACCGAAGTGTCGTACTCCCTCGAGGAAACCATTGAAGCGTCTGGCATGGAGTTGCAGCCAGGTATTGCCGGCCAACTTGCCGAGGCAACGCAGGGCTATCCTTTCATGATCCAACTCGTTGGATACTACGCATGGCAGTTGGCAAGACGCGCACATACAACGATTATTGGAGAAGAAGAAGCCGAGCGTGGCATTGCAACGGCACGCGAACGCTTCTGCGCCATGGTGATTGAGCCCGCGCTGCAGCGCATTCCGCCCACGTGCATCGCTTATCTGCTGAGCATGGCGTCTTTGGGGCAGACGAGCTCGACCAGCATGGTTGCCGATGCCCTAAACAAAACGCCTCAACAGGTGAGTTCCGTCCGCAGCCGCCTGTTAAGAGAATCGATTATCGAGGCTCCCTCGTACGGCAAGGTCTCATTTGCCATCCCCTACATGCGCGACTACCTCTACGAGCACAAAGCCGAACTGGAAGTTGAACTGTAGAAACGGCAACTGCCCTGCAAGACGAAAACCGTTTTCGTACGGATTAAAGCAGACGTAAACGATTTTCGTCTTGATTTGCGTACGGAATTAAGACGTAAATTGCGCTTTCGTACGCTTATTACCAGACGCAAATTGTTTTCGTCCGGCCATGCGTCCCCAATCTAGACGAAAAGAGCCCCGAGCTCAAAAATCGGGGCTCGATGTAAGTTCTAGGGTGTCAGAAGTTACATCAGCCGCTTACGACCGCTCTGTCTATCTCTCCGAGCGGGACGGGCGCCGATGCCCTGATCTCTGCCATGTCGAGGTGCGAGATCAAATCCTTGGCGCGCTCGCCGGAGTGGTATGCCTTGTTCGGCGCCACCTTCCTGTAGAGCTTCTTGAGCTTCGTCTTCCCCTTGTTGCCCGGCGGCATCTCCGTCTCAGGTGGCAGCCCTAGGAAGGACAGGACGCCGGGCAGGTCGCACAGCATCACGTCCTCGATGTCGGCCTTGGCCGCCAGGTCGACGACTCTCTGCGCTGTCGGCGAGATGTTCGGGGTGCTGCTACCGCCCGCTGGTTCGGAAGCTGGCGGGCAGTAGCGGGCAGTAGCGGCAGTAGCGGTGTGGCTCGATAGGCCCGAATATCCGTAAGGAAGGTGCTCGCTCTCATATGTGCTGATATGCCTCGCCTCGCGAACCTTGGGATGCTTCCTGAGGTAATCCCTCAATTCGAGCCACTCTTTATGCTCATAACGCTTCGAAATCGTTTCCCCGTCGACAGTTTCCTTCACATAATGGTATGTTCGAACGCCTTCGAACTTGCCGAACCCGTTCTCGACGCTGAAGTTTCTGAACCAGCGCGAAAACCCATTCAGGTCCATGAAGTTGACTTGGGGATGCCTGTCTTTCGTTCGTTCGAATGAGTGGACGAGCGGAGTGCCTTTGACTTGTTCCAGGCCGAAGGCTTCCATTTCGCGGGCCTGCTCCTTTTTCCAGAATTCGAGATACGACGTCAGCGTCTCGCTTATCGAGATCCTCCGCACGCTTTTCTTGCTTTTGGGCGAGCGAACGCTTCGATCGGCCGCGAACTGCTGCTCAATGAGGATGCTTCTGTTCTCGACGGAGACATCGGACCACGTCATCCCGAGGGCTTCCGCCCTTCTCATGTCGGTGTCGAGCATGAGCATCACGCATGTGATGTGCGCGTCCGGTTCTCGATTGAGTAGGATGTCGAGTAGGCGAGCGGCGTGATGGTTCCTTCGCGGTTGTCGTGGAACTTTTTTGCGTACGAGCCGACGGTGCCCCTCGATTTTTGGACGTAGGTGCCGCTGTTGAGTTCTGCCTTGTAGGCTTCGAGTGCGGCGTCGACCTCTCGGCTTTTGGTGGTATGTATGGTCTGCCACGGCGAATAGCGGTATTTGCCCGTGACCGGATCCTTGCCGAGGCTGTGACGGTAGCGCCACGTGTATTTGTCGCGGCGTTGCTTCGTTCCTTTGCCTATGACGAGAGGTCGGTCGTTCATCGTGTTCCTTGCCTGAAGTGCCTGAGAATCGCGCTCGGTTGCGCGGAATGGCGCAAAGGGCTGGGGCAGGTGGGCATTACCCTTGGTGGTGGGCCCTGCGTGGGGTCACACCCCAAGGGTAATGCTCCGCCTGACCGCTTTCAAGCTCGTTGTGGGTCGAATTTGGGTCGAAATGTCTGAATGAAACAACGTCGTAGCGACCTCATAACCCGAAGGTCGGTGGTTCAAATCCGCCCCCGCGACCATGAAACTTCAGGTCGGAAGCATAAAAGCTCCCGACCTTTTTCTTTGTCTAGGGGTTTCGGCATCTCTCGTTCTTTGGGTACCTCGAGGCGGGCAATCAGATAGATGCTTACGAGTATCATAGGGTCTTTTTACGTCGCGGTCGTGTCTCGTACTGGTGCGCCGCTCTTTGTGGGACGTGTCACTTTGCCATAGGTTGTCCGGCGGCGGGGCGCAGGTCGTTCCCCGTGGCGTCGCTCCTTTCGACGCTATGCTGCCTGGCTACTCGTTCCACTGGTGCTTTTTCATGTCGACGCAGCCGTTGTCTCGGAAGGCGATTCCTTCCTCCGTCAGTAGTGCTCGCTGGTCGGGGAAGTTTGGCGCGAGGCGTCCCGCGTGGTTGACGACGCGGTGGCAGGGATAATCGCCGTAGCGATCCGCCTCGCTCAGCACCGCTCCGACCAGGCGAGAGTTTTTCTCCCTGCCGATGAGGCGCGCTATCTGACCGTACGAGGCGACGCATCCCGCCGGAATCTCTGCCACGACGGAGAGAATCTCATAAACCAAATCTTCGTCCAGGACTTTTCCCATCGTATCGCTCCCGTGTTCGCTTTTGCCTTCGGGGGCGCGGCGCCGATCACCCGTGCTGCGATTTTCGCAGCTCCCCTTACCGAAGCATCGAGGGAAAGCGCGTGCGTGTCAAGGTTGTCTGGTCCAGTTGCTGGCTCGATGCCTCGAGATGTTCGCCTCAAGTGCGACCTGCCCCTATTGGAAAAGGATGCCGAAGATGTATTTGGTGATGGCGGAGCGGCGGATGACCCCCACGAGTTTGCCCTCGTCATCAACCACAGGAAGCTTCTTGAACTTCTTCTTCGCCAGCAGCGCGGCGACGCGGGCGATGCTCTGCTCGGGACGGGCACACACTACCTGGCGCGTCGCGAAATCCATGACGCAGCGATCCTTCAGGTCTTCGATGCGCTGCTCAAGGCTCTGATCGTCGAAGTACAGCATGGACGCGTCGCCGCCCGTGAAGATGGTGTGAGCGCGATGCTGCGCGATGGCTCCCATGACATCGCCGTCGGAGATGAACCCGACCACCTGGTTGCGCTCATCGATTACGGGCATGCTGCTCACCTCGTTTTCGGCGAGCATGCGCACCACGTCGGAAATCGCGCAATCCTGCGTGCAGGTGAACGGCTCTTCAATCATGATGCTCGAAACGGGCGTCCCCTCGAGCTCGAGCGGGATGCGCTCGGACAGAATCTCGGACATCGCTTATGCCTCCTTCGTTTTCGGTGCGGTTTTCTTGGTGCGCACGCTGAATATGGCGCAGATAAGGGAAACGAGGCCGATTGCCGCGCACACCTTGTAAGCGACGCCCGCGCCCACGGCGGTGGCTACTTGGATGCTCGCATCGACGCCGGCCGACGCGGTGACGCTTGTCATGACCGTGATGATGAGCGCCGTGCACAAACCGCCGGCGACCTGGCGGCCGGTGTTCGCGATGGCGTTGCCGTGGGCGATCATGTCATTTTTCAAGGCATTGACACCCCATGTGTTCACCGGCATGTTCGCGAGCGACTGGCCGGCGGACTGCAGCATGCAGAACAGCGCAACCACCAAGATGGGCGTGTTTACCGTCGAAAGCGAGAGCAGGAACAGGGCGCCGGTCATGAGGGCCAGGCCGACGATCGAGATGGCACGCGGACCGAACTTGTCGAACACCACGCCGGAGATAGGGCTGATGATGATGCCCACCGCCGCGGCGGGAAGCATGGCCATGCCGGTTTCGAAGGCCGAAGCGCCAAGCGAGGTTTGCAGCAGCAACGGCAACAGCGTGTTGGTGACCAGGCATGCGGCGTTGATGAGCGTGACGATGATGGCGGCCACGCGGAACTCGCGCGTCTTGAGCGTGCCCAGTTGAAGCAGCGGGTCCTCGATTTTGCCCTGGCGTACGACGAACAGCACCAAGCACACGACACCCGCGACGATCGAGCCGAGCACCACGGGGTTGCCCCAACCCATCGACGAGGCGCTCGAGAACCCGTAGAGAAGTCCGCCGAAGGCGATGGTGGAGAGGACGACCGAGGGCAGGTCGAGCTTGGGGTTCTTCAGCTCGCCCACGTTTTTCAGCATGAACACGCCCAGCACCAGCACGAGAATTGCGAGGGGGACGATGGCGCCGATCATGGTGCGCCAGCCGTACGTGTCGATCACCGCACCGCCTACGACGGGGCCGACCGCGGGACCCGCCGACATGACGATGCCCGCCATGCCCATAGCCGTTCCTCGTTTCTCGACGGGGAACACCAGCATGGGAACCACCGAGACAAGCGGCATGAGCACGCCTGAGCCCGCCGCTTGCAACACGCGACCGATGATGAGGAACAGGAAATCAGGGGCTGCGGCGCACAGCAGCGTGCCCAGCGCGAACACCAGCGTCGCCCCGAAGAATAGCGCGCGGGTGCTGAACTTGTCGATAAGGAACGCCGAAACGGGGACCATGATGCCGCTCACCAGCGGGTATATGGACATGATCCACTGGGCAGTCGAGGCATCGATGGCGAAATCGGACATGATGACCGGCAGCGCAGGCGACATCACCGTTTGGTTCAGTAGCGCCAAGAAGGCACCCAGGACGACGACCGCGACGATGCGGATCTGGGTACCGGTAATGCGCCCATTGGCGGGCGCGACCGTACAATTATCAGACATAAGCTTCCTTCGTATCTATTCGATTCTTCGCCGAAGGCGCGCCGGCCCACGGGCGAAATAACATGCACGTGCTATGCGTGCATCAGATACGACAGGAAGAAAGCGGCCGCTCAGAGCGCACTTGGGGAACAACAGGAGAGGCCCCGTATACCAGGGGCCGCCGAATTGCGATGTATGCTTTGGTCAAATCCTTCATAGCGGGGAGGTATTCTAGCAGCCGTCTTCGCCCCTTTCAAGGGATGTAACCCAGACGTTGATTTTCTTCACCGAGGCGCCATCGTTGACGGGTGGCGTGCTTCTCTATCGCCACACCGCGGGGCGAGGGAACGCCGCGGCGAGCTTGTACATCGGCTATGTGTGCAGCTGCGAGCGTGTCGCCGGCGCGCGCTGGGCGCCAGTCCGATCCGGCCGACTCTTGCCGACGGTCGGTCGCCGTCCTCCTCCATCTCCGCCTGCTCTGTTTTTGCTCGGCTCCCTTGTCATATCATGGACGGACGAGAATTGAGCGAAGGCGGTACGTATGAACATCCAGATATTCGGCACGAAGAAAAGCTTCGATACTAAGAAGGCGCAGCGCTATTTCAAGGAACGTCGTGTGAAGTTCCAGTTCATCGACTTGAAGGAAAAGGGGATGAGCAAAGGCGAGCTCGAAAGCGTGGCGCGCGCCGTCGGCGGGATCGACGCTGTGATCGATCCAAAGGCGAAAGATGCCGACACGGTTGCGCTCGTACAGTATCTTGCTGCCGACCAGAAGTTCGAAAAGGTGCTCGATAACCAGCAGATTCTTCGTGAGCCCATCGTTCGCAACGGCCGCCAGGCAACCGTTGGCTACGAGCCTGACGTGTGGAAGGGCTGGGAATAAAGCGGCTGGGAATAAAGTGAAGCGCCCACGCCCGTGGTTTTATCCACGGACGCGGGCGCTTGCGTAAGACGTCTCTTGTCGTTTGAGTGGAGCGCCCCGGCGGCGCTGAACAACGCGCCCCGGTGACGTGGCTCGGGGCTCTTTGTGCCGCACATCTATGAGAGGAGATATTTGATGCGCATGGGCGCTACTCCATGTAGCCACCCTGAATGGCGGAAACTGCATGCTCGGTAAAGAACTTGAGCGTGCCGGAGGTATAGCGATTAGCCTTGGGCTTCCAAGCGGCTCGGCGCTCGGCCAGGACGGCATCGATCTCGGCCGGCTCCATCTCCTTGCCGGCGATGCCCACAATAGACAGCGAGCGCTCGGGGATGTTGATCTGGATAAGGTCGCCCTCCTCGATCAGGGCAATCGGGCCGCCCACGGCAGCCTCGGGCGAAACGTGACCGATAGCCGGGCCCTTGGAGGCGCCGGAGAAGCGGCCATCGGTGATAAGGGCAATGCTCGCACCCAGCTCGGGATCGCTGGCGATAGCCTCGGTGGTGTAGAACATCTCGGGCATACCGGAACCCTTGGGGCCCTCATAGCGAATGATGACGGCGTCGCCGGGCTTGACCTCGTGCGTCAGGACGGCGTGAATGGCGTCCTCCTCGCAGTCGAACGGACGTGCCTTAAGCGTGGCCTGGAACATCTCGCGCGGAACAACCGTGTGCTTGACGACGGCGCCCTCGGGGGCAAGGTTGCCGTGGAGGATGGCGATGGAGCCGTCGGTACCAAAAGCCTGGTCAAATGGGCGAATGATGTCCTCGCGCTTGAGGTTCCACTTCTCCAAGTAGCGGCCGCACTTCTCGTAGTAGCCGTTGTTCTTGAGGTCCTCGAGGTTCTCGCCGAGGGTCTTGCCGGTGACGGTCATGACATCGAGGTGGAGCATCGACTTGATCTCCTCCATGATACGCGGCACGCCGCCCGCATAGTAGAAGAACTGCGCCGGCCACTCACCTGCGGGACGGACGTTGAGCAGGTAGTGGGCGCCACGATGCAGGCGATCGAAGTCGTCGGCGGACATCTCGATTCCGAACTCGCGGGCGATCGCGGGGATGTGCAGCAGCGAGTTGGTGGAGCCCGAAATTGCGCCGTGGACCATGATGAGGTTCTCGAAGGATTCCTTGGTTACGATGTCGCGAGGGCACAGGTTGTGCTCGGAGAGCCACACGGACTGACGGCCGGCCTCGCGCGCAAACTCACGCAGGTCGGAGCTGGTGGCGGGCAGCAGGGCCGTGCCGGGGAGCATAAGGCCCAGGGCCTCGGCGGTAACCTGCATGGTCGAGGCGGTACCCATAAAGGAGCAGGCGCCGCAGCTGGGGCATGCGTTGTGCTTGGCAAACTCAAGCTCCTCGCGGGAGATCTCGCCGCGCTCGTAGCGGGCAGAAATCGCGCCGAGCTGCTCCAAGGTCAGCAGATCGGGACCGGCATCCATGACACCGCCGGTAACGACGATGGAGGGGATGTTGATGCGGCCCATGGCCATGAGGTTCGCAGGCAGACCCTTATCGCAGCTGGCGACAAAGACACCGGCGTCGAACGGGGTGGCCTTGACATGGATCTCGATCATGTTGGCGATCATGTCGCGGCTGGGCAGCGAGTAGTTAATGCCGTCGTGGCCCTGGGCCTCGCCGTCGCAGATATCGGTGCAGAAGTAACGGGCACCGTGACCGCCAGCCTCGGCAACGCCAGCACGGACCTCCTCGACCAGATCAAACAGGCCGGCAGAACCCGGGTGCGAGTCGCCAAACGTCGACTCGATAATGACCTGCGGCTTGTCCAGATCCTCGATGGTCCAGCCAGACCCCAGACGCAGCGGGTCCATCTCGGGGCTGATGGTGCGAAACTTGCCGGAACGCGGCTGCAGCTTGGCAACCAGGTCGGCTGCCTCCTGCTGAATCTGTGCCTTGGTCTTCTCGTCCATGATGTTCTCCTCTTTTGGTTTAAACGGTTGTACCAATCGTTGGTTAATGGAACAGGTGTAAATGGGTACCGAGCGATGCACTCGGCGAAAGATGTTTAGCTACGCGAACTAGGCGAAGAACGAAATCACCAGGGCGCAGGCAAGACCCGAAAGGCCGATGAGCGTCTCCATAACGGTCCAGGACTTGAGGGTGGTCTTCTCGTCAATCTCCAGGAACGAGGAGCACATCCAAAAACCGGCATCGTTGACGTGCGAGAGGGCCGTGGCACCGCCGCAGATGGCAAGACAGATAGCGGCACGCATGAGCACCGAAGCACCAGCAACCGCGGGCATGGCGGCCATAATGCCCGATGCCATAGTCATAGCGACGATGGAGCTGCCGACAGAGGCACGCACCATGACGGCAATCAAAAAGGCAACAACCACCAAAGGCAGCGGTGAAGCCTCGAGCATAGGGCCAATAACCTGGCCCAAGCCGCAGTCCTGCAGCATCCAGCGAATGACGCCGCCGCAAGCGATAACCAGCAAGATCATGCCGACGGGCTTAAGAGAGCGGTCGAGCAAGGCCTTGAGCTCGGCGCCGGAGTAGCCGCGGCGCGCGCCCAGCAGATACATCGCGACGAGCGTGGCGAGCGTCAAAGCGACGAACGGCTTGCCCAGGAAGGCGAGAATCGAGGCGCGCTCGGCGGGCATGGGGATATAAGAAGACAGCGTGCCCAGCAAAATCAGACAAAGCGGCGTGAGCACGATGGCAAGCACCATGCCAAAGGAGGGAAGCTCCTTTTCGTCGCTCGCGCCCTCGGCAGAGGTAAAGTGCTCCGGAACATCGGTAAAGATGCGACCGCCCACGTTGCGGCCCCAGATGACGCCGGCGATCGCCATGGCGATGAAGGCGGTAGGGATACCGACGAGAATCATGGTGCCCAGGTCGACACCGAGCGTGCCGGCGACCAAAACCGAACCGGCCGAAGGCGGCACAAACGCATAGCCAGCGGCCAGTCCCGCGAGCAGCGCGATGCCGTAGTAGAGCGTCGACTTTTTGGTCTGCGATGCCACGCTAAACGCAAGTGGGATCAAAACGACCACGCCGGCCTCAAAGAACACCGTAGTGCCGATAACCAGACCGGTAATGCCCAGCGCCCAGCTGGAATGACCCTGCCCAAAGGTATCGATGAAGGTCTGGGCGATCTTCTTGGCGCCGCCGCTCTCCTCAAGAATCTGGCCAAACATCGAGCCGAGGCCAATGAGCAGGGCGATGTTTTGCAGCGTGGTTCCCACGCCCTTGGTGACAGTGTCCGCCACCAGGTCGAGCGGCATACCGGCGCCGATGCCGATCGCGAGCGCCGAGACCATCATCGAAAGCACAGGATGCAGCTTGAACTTAATGATGAGCGCAAGCAGCAGCGCGATGCCCACGATAGCGGCGATGACCAGCCTGGTGGGGTCGGCCATAAACGTTGGGTCTGACATCTTTCCTCCAATTCATCAGACCTTTTGAATTCGCCTTAGACTATAGCGTGTTTTCAATAGGTCTGATGTTTAAAAGGGAAACTTTTTTCAAAATACATCTGATGTATTTCCTGAACGATCTGTTTTTGACGGTAAACGGCTACTTACAGCTCTCCATTGTCGGAGCGAACCACCGCGGCTTCTGTTAAATGAGCTAGAATAGCTCTGATGAATTCTTTTGATATGAGGTGAAGCGTGGCACGAGCCGATTCGGGACTCCCCGAGCAGATTTCGGAGAAAATTATTCAACTGATCCTGGATGAGCATCTTGAGCAAGGCGACCGCCTGCCCAAGGAGGCTGTGCTCGTCGAGCGCCTGGGTGCTGGCAGGAGCACCGTACGCGAGGCTATGAAGCTGCTGCAGTCGCGCAACATCGTGCGCATTAAGCAGGGCTCGGGCACCTATGTGGCATCAAACCCCGGCGTTGCCGACGATCCGCTGGGCTTTACCTTTATCGATGACAAGAGGCGCCTGGCACGCGACCTGCTCGAAGTGCGCTTTATGATCGAGCCGCAGATGGCCAGCATGGCCGCAGAGCACGCGACCGACGATCAAATCATCTGCATTAAAGAGCTTTGCGATGAGTCCGAGCACTTGGCCGCGCGGGACGAAGACTATTCTGCCGCCGACACCGCGTTTCACATCGCAATTGCCGAAAGCTGCGGCAACCTCGTCGTTCCCCGCCTAATGGGCGTGCTCAAGGCGTCTGTCCCCCTGTTTATTGACGTGACCGGCAAAAAGCTGGTTGAGGAAACCATCCGCACGCACCGTGGCGTGGCCGACGCCATCGCCGCGCGCAATCCCACCGCAGCGCACGATGCGATGTATTTGCATCTGGTGTACAACCGCAACATGATCGCAGAGGGCACGCAGGAACAGAGCGAATAGACATCCGCGCGGCAAGAGCGACATGTCAACCAACTAAACGACGACAACGCACGTAGCGAGCTTGCTGACGCCCGCGCCTATAACGTATTTCACGGCCGGAATCACCGTCTTGCCGCAATCGATATTTGTATTTGCCTCGGGTCGAAGCAAGACGCGCTCGCCTTCCGTTTGGCCCACGGCATCGACGCGACAGGCTGCATCGATATCCTCCAACGTCACCCAATGGTAATCACCCGGTACCGCAAAGCCCGCGTCAAAGGCGACGCACTCCACAGCGCTTTTTACAACATGATTACGAAGTTGCCCGTTCGCAAGAGAAATCACCTCGGTCACCACATCGATACCGGGGCACGGACTCCAACTTGTCCGCACGGCGCGACGGCCGTCATCGAGTGTTACGACCTCGCTTTTATCCACACCGTCACGAACAAATACGCGCCCGCCAACCACAAATGCCAGCATGCTGTCGGGCGCCGCTTCCCCGAGCGAACGCTGCGAGCGCGCAACGCTAAAGCCAAACCGCGTCGAATAGGCAAACTTGCTGTACTTGTTATCGGACTGGGCAAATGGGTGTCCCGGGACGCAGCCGCTCGGATACAGCACGACCTCCCCCGCATCATCGCGCGCAACCAGGGCCGTCTTTCCCAGCGCATCGTCGGCAGCACGCGGAGGAAGCGCAAGTTCAGTTTCGGATACGCTCCAAAACCGGTCATCCTCGGGAAGCGCCAGGCACGCAAACGCCATCAGGCACCAGTACGGCGAACCGGCGGCGTTATATCCTTCGCACATGTGCTGGTTGGGATACTTGTAACCCAGCGAAAGCACGTGACCATTGTCACAGATGCTGCTTGGGTCCCAGGCCTTTATATTTCTAACAATGAGGCCCTTGAGCGTTCCGATGTCAAAATTTCGCCCCAAACAGACGCCCGCCGCCGCGACAATCGACCAAAAGCCCGACTGCGCAAAGCGATAGACCATCGAGCGCCCATACGGCACCGCCTCGCCACGCGCCGAGAATAGCTTGACGTAATCGGCCGCAAACAGCTTGAGCCTATTAAGGTAAGCGGCAGCCCTCACGGCATCGTGGCTTCCGAACTTCCAGATGTACAGGATTGAGAAAAACTGAAACGTCATGGCATTGTAGTAATCGGGCAAGCCCGTCGGCCCATCCTTGTACCAGCCGTCGCCGTCATAAAAATCGTCGAGTGCCCGAAGGTCCTCGTCTAGAATTTGTTGGCTATAAGACATACCGAGCTCGCGCAGAGCAAGGTTAACGAGCGCCTGAAACCATAGCCAGTTACCGGCAGGGCAGCTGTGATCATTAATTTTTCCGAGCCATGCCGCAGCGCGCTCACGCTGCCCATCGCTCAACGGCTCCCAAAGCACATTGGGGGCTAGCAAGAGCGCGTATGCGATGGCAGCCATCTCAACGAACTTCTGGTCGTGGTCGCGACAATCGCCCCAATAGGCACCCGACTGAGGATCGGTACCCGCAATGAGCCCATCGCAATAAATGCGCTCGAAAGTCCCGCCGGCACTTTGGGAGCCGCCTGCCCAATACGGGGCCAAGCCCCACAACGGCCGCGCCCATGCCTCCATGGGAATGACCTCGTCCTCGTACTGCGCTCCACCACCAGCAAGATAGAGCAACGCCTCGCTGTCGCCATAGTTCGGCAGCAGCGGATTCAAATAGTCGAAAAGTATCTGCGAAAGCGCTTTTCTATCCATCCTTCAATCCTCCTAGAGCAAGCTCGGCCGTAAAGAGCGACTCCTATCTACGCACACGAGCGAAGAGCCTCAGTTTGCCATACATATGCTATTTCTGCTTTTTGTACAGCACCTCGGCAACGACCTCGGACCGCTCTGCGCATCGAGCGCCGCGGAACAACTCACTGGTAGCACACTCATATACGACATCTTTTTCCAAAAGAGAGCTGTTGTTGCTCATTTGGACAAACGGCTTCCCGGCGTTCATCACATCGGGCTCGTACGAAATCTGGCAATCGTTAAACTCGAGCAGACCGGGCACCGCTTCGTTTCCGTTAAAGAACGAGCTCATGGTCACGCCCTGCGCTTTGCAGCCCTCAAAGTGCATATCTACCAGCGGACGCTCGGTTTGATAGCCCTTCTCGGATCCAAAGTCGTAGTTGATCAAACGCCCCGGATTGACAAACGAACAGTTGTGCAAGCGCCAACTGCACGAATCGCCACGATACACATCACCGGCGGGCGAATAGTATTTGACCGCCGCATGCATATGGTGAGTACCTTCGAGGATATGCTCATACTCGCCCGGACCGACAAAGCGGCAAGAATCGACCAGCAGGTTTATGCAACCCAGGCGAATGGCATTGCATGCGGTATTGAGCAGGCAGTCCTCGACGACGACATTGCGCGCGTCGAAACCGGCGACACAATCGTCTCCCGTCTTGAGCGTGCACGAACGGATCGTGACGTTGTTGCAGTGGTGGATGTTCAGCCCGTCGTGACCGCCCAGAATGCTCACGCGCTCAATAAACACGTTGTCGCACGAGTCGATCTGATGGCTCCAATTTGCACTGCGCACAAAGGTGTAGCCCTTAAGCGTCACATTGCGGCACCGGCAGATGCGGATACCCATGGCGCCGCGAAAGCCCTCCTCCCCTGCCGGGTCGGTGCAATCGACGCCGTCAAAGAAGCTGCCGGGCTCGCCCACGATCGTAACGTTTTGGGCATCGGCCACCGTCAGCAGCGCACGCGTATAGTGCGGGGGAAGACGCTGAATACGCACGATCTCGGGGTCGGTCGCATAACGCAGCGTAGTTGGGATATCCCAATCGGTATAGTCGGCAATCTCGTCAGAGCCCCGGATGGTCGCCCCGGCCTCAAGATACAGCTCGGTATCGCCGTACATGCGAATCGATCCGACACGATACGTACCGGCCGGAACAACGACGCGAGCACCCTGCGCGTCACGCGCACGGTCTAAAATCTCCTGAAACTCAGCCGTCACGCAACGGCTGCGGTCTGCGAGCTCGGCAGGAACACGAAGGATAGTGAGAGACATATCAGTCCTTTCGTATCTCAATGGCTCAATGGCCATCGATCGACAAATCGGGGCCAAAATCGCTCCATGCGATTTCAATCGGGTCATGCTTGATAGGTAAAAACGTAACGGGAAGTATCGAATAGCCCGATGCCCCCAGATCGTCAGGATCCCAATGATCGAGGAGCACATAATGACGCCCACCAGCCTTAAACAGACAAGTTGCCTGGCCATCGTAGGTGCTTCTGGCGCGATCGCCCACGCAGGGGTTATCGATGAGCTTCCACGGCCCAATCATCTGCGGCGCCGTGCCAAATAGAGCCGGATTCGCCCGCCAGCCGGTGCATCCGCTTGTAAGCAGATAGAGCTGGCCACATGCACTCAACACGCAGGGAGACTCTCGTTCTTGCTCGGAAAAAACGCGAACGAAACCGCCCAGGACGCCTTCGTAGTCGTCGGTAAGCGGTGCGACGTGCAGCGTTTTATTACCCTCGGAGCTACAGATAAGGTATGCAGAACCTCCGTGCTGCTCATACAGCGTGAAATCCCTGCTGTCCTGGCCGCAGGGTCTAAACACATTCACAAGCTCAAAGGGGCCCGTCGGAGCATCGGACGTGGCAACACCCACGCCGGCGAAACGATAGCGCGCATCGTCCGCATGAAACCAAAGGACACAGCGACCCGTCTTGGCATTAAACAGCACGCGTGGTCGCTCCATCACGCCCGAGGGCCTTAAGACATCGTATTCACTCGCGCGCTGCGAGCAAAACACTAGACCGCAGTCGTCCCAGTCGACAAGGTTGGTCGAGCGATAGCAGCGAATACCAATCGCATCCATACGGCGGTTGACGGTTTTACCCGATTTATCCTCCCCATACCAATAAAAAACGGTTTTTCCCGCTGCTTCGATAGGAAGAATCCATCCGCCATGAGCCTGTATGGGTCTACCGGTCGAATCTTGCCAAAGCGTCCCGTTCTTTTGGGCACTCATCGAAGGACCTCACCGTTGGCGGAAGTAAGCACTCGACCCCAAATCTCAATCTGGCTTAACCCGGGAAACCCGTCCTCATCGATTTTGACAAGATTTTGCAGCTTGACCCACGAAACGATACGCCCTCCCAGATCAAACGTTTGCCGCGCTCCCGTCTTCTTGAGCGCCAGATCGGTAACAGAACCGTCCGAGAGCTCCAGTTGCACCTGGCGCCAGCATGTATCGTGCGGAAAATCGGCGCGAAGGTACAGCCGCAGTTCATCTGCGTTAACCGGCTCTCCAAAATCAATCTTGAGCCATGCATCCGCACGTCCGGCGACACTCCACGACTCGTGCGGCCAACTTCCGTGATTTGACGTCTCCATCACGCCGTCAATCACGTTGCGGGCAACAAACTGGGGGTTATCCATGGGAACATTTGAGGTCACGTGTGGATAAACGCCTGTCATGTCCTCGCAGTCGCACGCGTTGAGCGAAAGGTTGCGCCAAGCAGCGGCTTCGCGAGGGTCTTCCCGTCGAACGTATGCAAAATGCCGATCGCCCTCAAACGCCCATCCCTTGCCGTAGGCTTTCTGACGGCATCCAAGTGGAATCGGAAATTCAAACGAATCCTCGGTCATGAGGACATGGCTTTCTGCAAGCGAGGCATCGAGCCTCAACACAAGGCGAACCGGATGGGTATCGCAGCGAACGACGAGTTTGTCGCCGGGTAGATACTCCCCTCGCCATGCCAATGTCACCTCGTCCTCTTGCTCAGCGGCATACACGACTTCGCCCGTAGCCCGAACGACACTCAAGCTGAGCACAGACATATATCCTCTTCTCTATCGATCGCGATATGAAAACGAACCGAATGTCGCCGTTGAGCTCTTGTCCCACATATCGATGCATGAAAGACCGACGACCATGCCGGTATAGGCAGGAAAGCCGACGTGCTCGTCGGACAGCACCGAAGCATCGAGCACTAGCGGAGCCCCCGCCCCGTCGGCCACAAAGCTGCGACTGTCCCCGTCAAGCGAATAGAAGAAGCGCATGTCATAGCCATCGACTTCGACGCCAAGCTCAAGCGCCTCGACATCGTCGGGAACCACAATACCAGCATCGCCCAGAGGCATGCCGTAGGTCCCCCTGTCACACGTCATAACCTGGAGCACGCGACAGGACCGCTTATCATCCCACGTAAGATGCAGATAATAGAATGCACGCGAGTCGTATTCGCAGATCAAACCCGCCATTTGGTTGTAATGACGCGGGGCAAACCTCACCGTGCATCGCGCGGTCCATGCATGGCTGCAAACGCGACGGACGAGTTTTGACTGCTGATGTGCCGAGCTCGGCGACTCGCCGCCCTTGAGCGTAAGACCTTCGGGACCGACGCTCCACCAACCACCATCGCGATAACGGCAGCAAAGCCACTCTTCCTGCCAGAGTCTATCCGCATCATCGAAAGTTGTGTCGTAGGACATAGATTCGCTTGGTGCGGAAACCTCTCCCTGCACATCAAACATGACCGGGGCCGTGCAGGCACCCTCTGCCAGACGCGGCCACCCATCTTGCCATACAATCCGCGCCATACCGGTCTCGCGGCCAAGCACAGAGTAGCCCGATTCATGTTCATCGAATGCATGCTTGGAGCCATCGCGCTGAGGCAGATAGCGACTGCATAAAAACGAGACGTACCACGAACCGTCGGGCGCCTGTGCAAAGTTGCCATGTCCCGTACGGCGCAAGGGGCTGTCGCTCAACCAAGCGCACACAAGCGGTTCGGGACACATCTCATACGGGCCCCAAAGTTCGTGCGAGCGAGCCATACGGATTCTATGGCGACGACCCGTACCGCCTTCGGCACAGGCAATGTAATACCATTGGTCATGCTTGAGCACATGCGGACCCTCGCGCAGCCAGTTGACCGCATCACCGTTATCCAAAACAACCTGAGCTTCACCGATTAGGCCGTCCTCAAGCGAAAACTCCTGCATTACCAGGCCGTTGAATTTGTGATGGCCATCAATGGGACGAGGATCCCATTGGGGGTTGATAACGTAATGCCGACCGTTCTCGTGGAAGAACCCGGGGTCGAAACCAGATGCATTGACAAAGACCGGCTTAGACCAAGGGCCGTGTGGATCGCGCGCAGTTACCACATAGTTGCATACGTCCTTGAATACGCCATCAATCTGATAGGCAATGGTATATGTGAGCCAAAAAAGATTGTTTGTCTCATCATAGGAAAGATCGGGGGCCCAGACGCCAGCCGAATCGCGAACACCGCGAAGGTCCAAATCGGGCAGCGCGCCGCCGATAGAGTGCCAGGTAATCAAATCGTCAGATTCGTAGAGCGAAACCGCCGGCACCCATTGAAACGTCGACGTGGCGAGATAGTACTTTCCGTGCGCTTGACACAGGCACGGATCTGGATGAAAACCTCGAAGCACGGGATTGGCGATCGTTGTCATCGGCTACACCCTTTCCCTCAAAATCCTATCTATCGCATACGCGACGCCATCGTGGTCATTGTCGAGCGTTTGCGCGTTTGCCACGGCTTTTACCTGTGGCAGCGCATTACCCATGGCAATACCGAGGCCCGCTATCGATATCAATTTGACATCGTTCTCGTCGTCTCCGAGCGCGGCAACCTCATCGATTCCCATGCCCATTTCCTTTGCCAGGGCGGCAACGCCCTCGGCCTTGGAGCAGCCCTTGGCGATCGCATCGCACCAACAGACATCGGACTGAACCGCCTCGATGTCATCAATGGACAACAGCTCGCGCTTAACCAATCCATAGACCTTAGGGTCGACATGATGAACGGCACCCTTGAGGACTCGCCCGGTATGCTCTTGAGCAGCTTGGCGCAGCTCGTCATAAGAACCCAATCGGGTATACCGCCGCGTTGCAGGAGACTCTCCACCCCTGCGCTCGATATATCCCGCACACAGGTTAAAATCGCCGCCCGCAAGCGATATATAGCAATTATGCTCAGCTGCGATATCGATGGTCTTCTGCACATCCACATCGCTCAATCCATGACGGAACACCTCATGGTCGTCAAGCATGACATAGGCACCCGAAAGGCAGACGGCGGTATGAGGCAACCCCAGTCCATCGGCGGTCTCGGCAATATTGAACGGATGGCGACCGCTCGCGATGGCGACGTCTATGCCGGCATCGCGAGCACGGTCGATTGCGCGCCGGTTAGCCGCTGTTATCTGCTTCGACGAGTTGAGTACCGTACCGTCCAAATCGATACAGATCAGCTTAATCGCGGGGATGGCCACCTTGTCAATGGTCGTGTCTACCACAGCAGCGTATCCTTTCCAGCAAGCCGTAAAACCGCCTCGAGGAAATAGTAGTCTCCGTACACCATGGGAACATGGCGATCCTTTTCGGAGAAATAGGCACCAGAGCACATGGTGACCACGCCGTCATGCTCGACATTCCAATCACAGAAACGCGCATCGGTCGCGCGCAGGATTCTAAGCGCCCACGTCACCCACTCATCGCGCTCCGCACCCTCGCAGGAACGTGCGATTTCGAGCATTCCGCATGCGGCGATGCAGCCGGCAAGCGCATCCCACCAGTCGACATCGACGGGCTGACGAAAGTCGAGCTTGGCAACGTTGCCCGTCAGCGAAACCTGGCTGGTAAAGTAGTTCGCCACGCGCTTTGCCGTTTCGAGGTAACGGGCTTCACCCGTATGACGGTACGAAAGCGCAAAACCGTACACCGCCCACGCCTGACCACGGCTCCAACTCGAACCCGAAGCATACCCCTGTCCCGCGGGCGTATCGAGCAGCTCGCCATTGTGCGGGTCGAGCACAATAATATGGTTGCACGACCCATCGCCGCGGACCGTATTACTCATCACGGTGTCGGCGTGGTCTTCGGCGACATAGGTAAACCGCGGGTCGCCGATAACATCGCTCGCCCAGTAGAGCAGCGGGATGTTCATCATCGAATCGACGATGACCCAACCGGCGCGATCACGATTCCACGAACGAATGAACTTGCCACGCGGATTATAGCGACCGGCCAAAAGATGGGCGGCATGAAGACCGCGCGCCTGGCTGCGCTCGTTACCCGTCAGGCGATAATCGGCAACGGCCGAAAGCAGCCACATAAAGCCGACATCGTGATGAAGGCCGGTATAGCGCTCGAAGGCGCCGTCGAGCTTGTCCTCCACCTCGCGTGCGGCCGTCAAGTATTTATCGTCCCCGGTCGCGCCGTAGCACTGCCACAAGATGCCCGGCCAAAAACCGTTCGTCCACCAAATAAGATCTTCGGGCGTAGCCGACATATCCTTTTTGTAGATACCGTCCTCGGCGATATAGGGGATCTTACCGCCAATTCGATCGCACTCGGCGCTAAAGCGCTCGACGAGCTTTGTATAGGTCGAGTCCAGCCATGCGGCGTCATCGGAACACAAGTTAAACGGTTGTGTTGACATGGATCCTCCTTGTGAGTTGGTCTGCGGGAATCCCCAGAAGTCGCGAAGCCTCTTCGCGATAATCCCGCGAGCGTTTACGATTTGTTTCGCTATAAATCTGCGAGAGCAAATATGCGGCGTATCCGCGTCGACGCCCCGATAGCGTCGCGTATTTGTTCTCCAGCTCGGTTCTATACATCTGCCCGTTATGGCACACGGCGATATCAAAATGACGTCGATACGCCTTGACCTGCTGCTCGGTCATGCCGGCCTGCGGCATTTCGATCAAGATGCGGTGACAATGCTTGCGGTCCCCGTTGGCGGCAAAGCCGTCAAAACCGTCGGCAAGCACCATCGATCGCTGCGCATCGTTTAGCTTGAGGCCCATAAGGCCATTGAAAGCCTCGACCATTTGGTCTTTATCGCCCCGACGTGTCAGCGCTATAAAACGCAAGCGCTCGCGGGCAAACACCGACAAGGCAAACCTTGCCCCAAAGCCATCGATCTTAGCGAAAAACCGGTCCAGATCGCCCTCGCGTGCAGCGACATTCAAGTCGCGATAGATGCGGTAGCGAAGGTAAAAGCCACCCGCCGTAAAGACAATTGTGAGCACGGCAATAAGCGCGATTGCATATCCCAGACCCATAGTGGCCTACCTCCCGATGAAAAGGGCGAAAGCGGATGGGACCACCGCTTTCGCCCAAACACAAACTTTGATCGTTAGGCGACCGTACCGCCGGTGACACCAAGCAGGGTGAAAACGACACACAGTACCAAGATGATCGCAAGCAGAACCATGGCGCTGTTCTTGGACTTGGACTTACGCAGGTAAGCAAAGGAGCCAAGCGTGATTGACAGCGGGACAATGCCCGGAAGAATCGAATCGAGCATGGCCTGCAGGTTGAAGGTGGCACCGCCCGTGGGGATAACGAGCGTAGTGGTGACCGTAACGAACTGTGCGGTCATGGCGCCGACCATGATCATGCCCAGGACCGTAAAGCCCTTGGTGAAGGCCTGCATCTTACCCGATGCCATAGCCTCGGTAATAAAGCCAGTGCCCAGCTTCATGCCCAGGCTGCCACAGAACCAGTGGATAATCTGGTTGGGCACGTTGTAGACAAGGGCGAACAGGATGGGGCCGAGCCAAGAACCCTGCTGCGAGAAACCAATGGCAACGCCGGTTGCGATAACACGCAGGCAGGAAAGCTGGATGGAGTCGCCGATACCGGCGATCGGGCCCATGAGGGCAACCTTGATGGCCTCAATGGAGTTGTCATCAAACTCCTCGCCGGCATCGAGGGCGGCCTTGCGCTCGTACTCCATCGAAATGACGATGGCGTAGATGAATGAGGCGAACATAGGGGTGGTGTTAAAGAAGTTCTGGTGGCGCTGAAGTGCGTCATAGTACTCGTCGGTGTCCTTGCCGTAGATATCGGCAATGAACGGCTCGAGCTGCCAGACGGTGGAAGTGCCCTGCTGCTTGGTGTAAGACGTGCAGAACATCAGCCACCAGACACGGGTGAAGAGTCGACGGACGATACTCTTCTTCTTTTGCTCGGTCAGCCCGTTTTTGGGCTCCGTGGCGACGGCGGTGTTAGTCATTGAAGAAATCCTCCTCATCATCGGCAGAAGATGCGGAAATCTGCTTTGCGGCAGCCTTGTCGTCAATGCGACGCAGCTCGTTGAAGATCGTCACCGCGGCGATAACGCCACCGATAACTGCAATTTCGACCAGGGACAGCAACGGGGTATTGGCGCTCGCAACCGTAATGGCTTTATCGGCGAGCGTGGCACCCGTCACCTTGCTGTAACCAAAGAAGGCAACCAGGCCAAAGCCCAGGAAGAAGTACGGGAAGGCCTCCTTGGTGTAGAGCTGCTTGAGCAGCAGGGCAAGGCCGAGGGCGGGAAGCGCCGCGGCGGCAACCTTGAGGGAGGCATTGAGCCAAGCGGGGATGGCGTCGACAAAGGCGGACACGACGGGCTGGCCAGCAAGCGTACACACAAAGCCGAGGATGAAGTAGCAGAGCTCGAAGCAGACAAACTGGGTGATCCACAGACGGTTGTAGCCAGCGTAGTTATGGTTGGCAAGCAGCTGCTCAAACTTAGGAACAAGCGAGGTCACGACAACCTTCATGCAGGAGTAGAGCAGCGTACCCAGGGCGGACAGAGGAATAGCGAGCGTCATGGCGACCTCGATATCCTGACCCAGCAGGATGGCGAACGCACCGCCAAAGATCGAGCCCATGGTAATGTCGGACGGCATAACGCCGCCAAGGCTCACGTTGCCGATAAAGACAAGCTCGAGCTGGGCTGCGAGGATAATGCCCTCGGTGGGGTGGCCGAGCAACGCACCCAGAATTGCCACACAGAAGATCGGGCGTGCAAGCTGGGTAGATGCCCACCAATCAAAGAACTTTGCCCCCATCAGCGTAAGGCCGACGATAAGGGCGGCAGTAACGTCCATTACGTTCTCCCTTCACATTCATACGTATTGCAATCGTTCGCGGCAAGGCCTCTACCGCAAACGCAGTTGCCTAAATAAGACTCATGAGATCCTTGCGGTCGTTCTCGGGGACCGGCTGATGGATAATCTCGACGTCCATGTCCGAAATCTCGTGCAGAACAGCCCTGTCGCCATCGGTCAGATAAACCGAGTCGGAGACTTTCTGCTTGCCGGCGATGGGTCCGTTGATACGACCATAGTTGGCGACGTTAAGCACCGGACGCTCCTCGATGCCTTTAAACACGGCGAGGATGTCGCGCGGGTCATTGGAGACGAGCAGGATCTTCATATCCTTGGAGCGCGGGTCGTTAAGAATGCCCTGCGCCTTCTCGATCGGCAGGATGGCTGCCTTGACGCCAGCGGGCGCAGCGCCCTTAAGGGCGGCGACCTGGACAGCGTTCTTAGCGATGCTGTCGGAAGCCACGATGATTCGGCTGATACCGAGCTCCTTGCTCCACTTGACGGCGACCTGTCCGTGAATCAGGCGGTCATCGATGCGTGCCATACTAATCATGTTTGATACTCCTTAACCTCAACCGTTCGGTCTTGCGCTGTGCGTTATCGCTTAGAAAAAATCGTCCTCGCCGTTATCGACCGGAGCGTCTGCTTTGATAAGCTCGACGACCTTGGTGCCTGCCTGCGCGTCGGCGACCGCCTGATCAATCTGAGCCTGCGAAAGCTCGCCGGGCATTGCTAAGATCGACAGCACGAGACCCATTGACAGACCCGAAAGAAGCACGACGTTGTCGAACTCAGAGAGCTGCTGCAGGCTCTGGTTGCAAACGCTTCCGCCAAAGATATCGGCAATCACGATGAACTGATCGTTCGGGCTTGCCGCCACACGATCGCGCAAGCCCCCGATAAGCTCGACGACATTTCCGTCGGGCGCGAGTCCCAAATACGAGAGCTCCTCGTTTTTGCCAAACACCATGGCGACGGCATCGGCAACACCGGCGGACAACTTTCCGTGTGAAATCAATACGACCTGTTTGCTCATCTGGCTCCCCTTGGTTTCTTGTTTAGCAAACTGGTTTACTAACCGGTTTGCATTGTTCAGAAGATGTTGAAGAAAATGCAGCCATTTTCAAAAACTATTTGGCGTTTGACCGTTGGCGGTCATTTTCCTACCGTTTACCGGATGCGTGTGCGTCAATTTTGACTTCCAGGATCTCCGTAAACCATGCATCCCAGATGAAATGCGGTCGCAGGCATTCTGGTCTTCAATGCCGGAACGGCATTCTGCTCACAGCTGTAGATGTTCGTTGCAGGGTTTTGGCGCACGGCAACCGCCTCACGCCCATCCCACTCGCCGGCAAACGATTCGACCAGCGCTCCAAGACCGACCTGCCTAAGCTTGCGCCCTATCTCGTCGCGACATGCCAAAATATCCTCGATGCCCGCCACTTGCCCGTAATTATCGTCATCGCCGCCCGGCGCCGACATGTTACGTGCAAGCCTGATAGACCCCTGATTTCGCTCGGCGCAGTCAAACTTTGAACTCCAGCCAAATACTGGAAAACCACCTTCGTAGGTCTCCAAGGGAACCGAAGACTCGACATGGTGGATGCGTATATGCCTAAACTCGTCGACCAGAACTAACCAGGTCTCGACACGTGCAACCGCTCCATAGCCCCACAGGCTATAGGCATAACCGTCATGGATTTCGTAGCCCTCGATACGGCCGCGACTTGCAAACTGATCGGTCCCGGCGACCGAAAGTGTCAGGGAGCTATCGACCGCAAAATTGCCGATTCCAGTTCCATCGACCGACGCGTTCCATCCAAACGCCGTCGAATAGCACAACTTGCCGTACTTTGAGTAGCGCCCCATGAGGCCCGAGGCGCAGTACTGTTTTGCCGAAAGCATATAGGTATGGCGCTCGCCGGACTCAATCAACACGCCAGGCTCGTTTTCGACATGCAGCTGCTTGAGTTTGAAAGCATGCGGCTCAATGCCCCAAAACGGATCGTCCTGAGGCAGCGCCAAAACGACAAACGCCCTAAATGCCCAAAAGGAGGCTCCGGGGCTGGAGTAATCCTCGCGTATGGGCGCACCAGGGTAGCCATATCCAATGGATGAAAGGCAGTCACGCCCAGTAGAGTCGTACCACCACGAAAGATGACGACATAGCAGGTCTTTTATCTCGGCAGCAGGGGCGATCCTTTCACCCATGAGTGCCGCAGCGCTCCAAAATGCCGCCTGGGCAAAGCGGTAGGTCAAGCTGCGCCCAAACGGCAACGCCCTGCCACACGAATCAAACCAGTAGCGGTAGTCTGCCGCAAAAGCCTTTGCGCGCTCGATGCAGTCAACAAGCGGATTTGAACGGGCATAGCGCTCAAGCAGCAACGCAATGAGGTGAAATGCCGAGCGATATATGTATCAAGCTGAAAAGGGGTACCATCCTCATACCATCCATTGCCGACATACATGTTCTCGACGGCTGCGACATCCGCCGCCAGGCGATCGGCATCATAGGCAAGGCCGCATTGGCGCAAGCCGCAGTTGATAAGCACGCGCGCGAGATACCAGCTTCCCCACGGAAGTTCAATCTTATTTGCAACGTTGAGCCACGAGACAAGACGCTCTTGTTGCACGGAACTTAAACGGTCAAGCAGCTCGTCACCAAGACACAGCAGGCCATATCCATACACGACCTGCTCAAAGACGATTTGTCGTGTTTCGAGCGTAGGATCGGTAAACGCGTTTGGGTCACCCGGCGTTAAACCTTTTGCAATGTAGTCAAAATAAGGTTTAATACGGGGTTCCTCCGGTGACACGCCACCTTTTACCAATGAAAAAACTGCCCAGAGAGGGCGAGAACCCCATTCAAAGCGACGAATGGGCACTCGAAACGAAGCGCCAATATTATCGGGGCACATAAACGGATCAGGAAGCAGATCGAGCACCCAGGACAAAAGATCGTCCCTCGTCGAAAGCGAATAGCGCTGGCGTGCTGTCTCCATAATCCTCCCCCTTTTTACGGTTTTTCCCATCATATCTTTTGCATAGGCAAACGGTTACGTAAACCGATTATTCCCCCGTTGTTGATTAGCGCATTGCGAAGGCCTTACCCCTATCTGCTATCGGCACGCGATGGTAAACTGATTTACAATTTATCAAAGTAATCCCCCGTAGAAAGAAGCCCTCCCATGGCTAGCCAAACCAATGCGAAAAAGCGTGTGACGATCAAAGAAATCGCTGCCATGGCTGGCACATCTAAGACCACGGTTTCCTTTTACCTAAATGGCAAGACCGACCGCATGAGCGACGACACGCAGGCGCGCATCCGCAAGGCCATCCACGATACCGGGTATGAGCCAAGTCCCCTCGCCCGCGGCATGAATGCCAAGAATAGCCAGATGATCGGCGTGATCATCGGCGACATCACCAACACGTTTGCAAACCAGCTGGTCAAAGGCATCGATACTGTCGCCAGTAAGGAGGGCTACCGCATGCTAGTCTGCGCCTCCAACTTTGACAAGCAAGATGAGCTCGCCTACATCGATCGCCTTATCGCGTTAGGCGTCGACGGCTTTATCGTACAGCCGACCGCCCGCTTTAAAGAAATTAGCAAATCTATCAGTGACAGCGGCAAACCCCTCGTTTTTATTGATTCCAAGCTGTACGACTTTAGCTCCAACTGGGTCAAGACGGATAATTACGAAGCTTCATACCGCGCCGTTGAGGCATGCATCGAAAAAGGCTACCGAAGGTTTTTGGTCGTTACCGCCACGCCGGGGTTGATTTCCAGTCGTATTGAACGCTTCAGCGGCTTTGTCGACGCACTCGAAGCGCACGATCTTGGTTTTACGCAATTCTTGATTGAAAACGACCAGGTAGACAGCGAGAAGCTCGAAAACTTTTTGGCATCGAGCATTGACGGGACAACGCCAACGCTCATCTTTGCCCCCAACTGCTGGGCTTTGCCCGAGGTCTACAAATGCTGCAAGGCCTATTACCACCTTATACCCGAAACCGTGGGCTTGCTGGGCTTCGACAACACCGAATGGGTCGGCGTCGCCTCCCCCTCAGTTTCGGTCGTCGAACAACCAGCTCGCGAAGAAGGACAGACCGCGGCACGCATCCTGCTTGACCTAATTGCCGAAAAAGAGCAGGTCGAAACGCATCAGGTGCTCGATTGCCATATTCGCTGGAACGAGAGCACCCTCTAGCCCCATGCAAGCAATAGCGGCTCGTTTCTTGCCGCAATGAGTTGCCTTCTCATGCTGGCGCGGAAAGCTGAAAAACCAATTTACCTATATTGCACACCGAGCAATATATCAGTTTGGCACGTAAAGTGATGAATTCAAGACCATCATTGACAAAACCGGTTTACTAGCTGACACTTGCACTGTCAGTCATTCCACAAAGATTGGAGCAAGATGGCCGATAAGAATTCTGACAACTTTACGTTTAGCATGGACAGCTTCCGTCTAGACGGCAAGGTCGCACTGGTAACCGGCGCCACCTATGGCATTGGCATGGCTATCGCCGAGGCGCTCGGAGAGGCTGGCGCCAAGATCGCCTTTAACGCACGTCACGCCGACAAGGTAGCCGAGGCCGAGAAGCACTACCGCGAGCTGGGCTTTGAGGCTCATGGTTACGTGGCAGACGTCACCGACGAAACTGTCGTCGCCGAGCTCATCGCCAAGATCGAGGCCGACTTTGGCACCACACCCGACATCCTGGTCAACAACGCCGGCGTCATCCAGCGTACCCCGATGCTCGACATGAGCGCCGAGGACTTCCGCCGCGTCGTCGATATTGACCTCAACGCACCGTTTATCGTGTCCAAGGCCTGCCTGCCCGGCATGATCGCCAAGGGCCACGGCAAGATCATCAACATCTGCTCGATGATGAGCGAGCTGGGCCGCGAGACCATCGCCGGCTATGCCGCCGCCAAGGGCGGACTCAAGATGCTCACCAAGAACATCTGCTCCGAATTTGGCGAGGCCAACATCCAGTGCAACGGCATTGGGCCCGGCTACATCGCCACGCCGCAGACCGCGCCGCTGCGCGAGACGCAGCCCGACGGCAGCCGTCACCCGTTTGACCAGTTCATCATTGCCAAGACGCCGGCCGCCCGCTGGGGCACGCCCGAGGATCTGAAGGGCCCCGCCGTGTTCTTGGCTTCCGACGCGTCGAACTTCGTCAACGGCCACATCCTCTATGTCGACGGCGGAATCCTCGCATACATTGGAAAGCAGCCTCAATAAGCGTCGCCGCAACTGGCCACATCAGGTTTCATCCACTCGTTTTTCATTTGAGTTGCGGTGAGATAAGGATTGGTTTTGGCTTCTATCAGGCAAAACAGTCCGTATTTCACCGCAAGTTAGAAATAGAAAGGTAATTCGCAATGAAAATCGCTCTGATCAATGAGAACTCTCAGAACTCCAAGAACCCCATGATCGAGGCTGCCCTTAAGAAAGTTGTCGAGCCCATGGGGCACACCGTCTTTAACTATGGTATGTATGCCGACGCCGACTCCAAGCCCCTCACCTACGTGCAGAACGGTATCCTTGCCGCCGTGCTGCTGAACTCCGGCGCTGCCGACTACGTCGTGACCGGCTGCGGCACCGGCGAGGGCGCCATGCTCGCCTGCAACTCCTTCCCCGGCGTGCTGTGCGGCCACGTTGCCGACCCGCTCGATGCCTACACCTTTGCCCAGGTCAACGACGGTAACGCTGTCGCCATGCCCTTCGCCCTCAAGAACGGCTGGGGCCAGGAGCTCAACCTTGAGTACACCTTCGAGAAGCTCTTTGGCTTTGGTTCGGGCAACGGCTATCCTGCCGAGCGTGTTGAGCCCGAGCAGCGCAACAAGAAGATCCTCGACGGCGTCCGCGCTGTGACTATGCGTCCGCTCGTCGACGTTCTGGGCGAGATCGATCAGGACCTGGTGAAGGGCGCACTTGCCGGCGAACACTTCCAGGAGTACTTCTTTGCCAACGCAACCGACGAGGCCATCATCGCCAAGGTCAAGGAGATCCTGGGCCTCTAATCGCACGACTCATTGCAGCTAACGCAAGCGGCGGTCGTCCCACGTACGGGACGACCGCCGCTTTTTGCTATCTACCGACTGACGCCGCGGGGACAGGCCCCATGCACCAAGGGATTAACTAGAGCTCGCAGGCAATCTTGTAGCCGTCGCCGATGGCGTCGCGGATGTTGCCGCACTTGTTGGCATCGCCCAACACGTGGGTGGTAACGCCGGCTGCAGCAAGGTCGTCGGCCAACTTGGTATTGGGACGATAGCCCATGGCAAGTACCAGCGTATCGGCATCGGCGATGGTGTGGATCTCGCCGTCCTTTTCGTAGCTGATGGCATCCTCGGTAATCTCGGTCACCTTGGCCTCGGTCAGCACGTGAACGCCCTTGGAGAGCATGCGCGTGATGAGCACCGCGCGACCGGCGCCGCCCTCGTTGGCGGCGAGCGTCTTGGTCATCTCGATGACGGTGACGTCGCGATTGGCCGGCGACAGATCGTTGACCAACGGGGCCAGGTAGTCGGCCGTCTCGCAACCGACGGTGCCGCCGCCCACGATGACAATCTTCTTGCCCGGGAAAGCCTTGCCGCCCAACAGGTCGTCAGCCGTCATGACCTGCTTAAATCCCTGCATGAAGGCCGGGGCGATGGGCTCGGCGCCATAGGCCAGGACGACCTCGTAGCCGGCGTAGTCACGCTGAATGTCCTCGGCAGTAAGCTCGGTGCCAAATACGCACTTCACGCCGACCTCGGCCAGGCGACGGTACTGATACTTGATCACGCGGGTGAGTTCCTGCTTTGCCGGCGGAACGGCCGCGATGCGCATCTCGCCACCCGGCTCGTCCTGCTTATCCACGAGCACTACGTTGTGGCCGCGCTTGGCAGCAATGTAGGCTGCCTCCATGCCCGCAGGACCAGCGCCCACAACCAGCACGTTCTTAGCCTCGGCGGCAGGCTCGTAGCCGGCCTCGTCGCGCTCAACATCGGGATTGACGGTGCAGGAGATGCGCTTGCCAAACATAATGCCGTTCAGGCAGCGCAGGCAGCCGATGCAGGGGCGGATGTCGTCGGCGTTGCCGGCAGCGGCCTTATTGCAGAACTCGGCATCGCACAGATTGGCGCGGCCCATCATGCAGATGTCGGCAGCGCCGTCCTCGATCAGCTCCTCGGCGATCCAGGCCTCGTTGATACGTCCGACGGTGGCGACGGGAATGTTGACGTGCTTCTTGATCTCGCGCGAACAGGCGGCGTGCGAGGCCTGCTGGGTACCGGCGGCAGGAATCGCGGAACCGCGCTTGATGGTGGTACCGCCCGACACGTGAATCATGTCGACGCCGGCCTTCTCCAAGCGACGCGAGACATAGATCATGTCGTTGAGGGTCAGGCCGCCATCGGTGTACTCATCGCCCGAGATGCGGACGTCGATGATAAAGTCCTTGCCGCAGCGCTCGCGAATCTCGGCGATGACCTCGAGCAAAAAGCGCATGCGGGCGTCGAGCGAGCCGCCGTACTCATCGGTACGCTTGTTATAGAGCGGGGTCAAGAAACCGCCGAGCATGCCGTGGGCGTGCGCCGCATGGACCTCGACGCCATCGACACCGGCCTTCTGCATACGCACGGCAGCGTCGCCAAACTGATGCGTGAGCTCGTGAATCTCATCGACCGTAATGGGGCGCGGCGCCTCGCGGGCATAGGACGGGCCCACAAAGGACGGAGCGATCAGGCGCGGCGTACCCGGAATGTTAAAGGCCATATAGGCGGGGTGGAAGAGCTGCGGCATGATCTTGCAGCCATACTCGTGGACGGCCGCGGCGAGCTTTTCCCAGCCAGGGATAAACGTGTCGTCGTAGCAGCACATGTCACCCGGCAGATAGGTATAGGTAGGCTCGACCGTCACGACCTCGGTGATGATGAGGCCCACGCCGCCCTTGGCGCGGGCACGGTAATGATCGACCAAGTCGTCGGTCACATAGCCATGATCGGCCAGGTTGGTGGACACCGGCGGCATAAAGACGCGGTTCTTGACCTCGGTCGTACCGACCTTGATCGGACTAAAGAGCATCGGGTAGGCGGAGGACTCCATCCAGGGTTCCTTTCATTTGAGCCGCTCGGCGGCAGTTGCTGACGTACCTATCGTATCAGTATCCGCCGCATTCGTACTCGCTCGCACTCCCCACTTTCAATCCCAACCCTCACAAAAAAGTTGCGGCGGAATACGGAGTAGGTGAGGCTTTTGACAGGCAAAACAGTCCGTATTTCACCGCAACTGATGGGCGGGATGGAGTTAGAGGCCCAGGTAGCTGGTCATGCCTTCGACGGCGAGCTTGGCGCCGGCTACGGCGTGAACAACCGTCAGCGGGCCGTTAACCACGTCGCCGGCGGCAAAGACGCCAGGCACGGTGGTCATACCGTTCTCATCGACCGAAAGCAGGCCACGATGGTCGGTCTCTAGGCCGCCCGTTGTAAGCACAAGCTTGTCTTTGGGCACCTGCGAAGCTGCAATCACAACTGTGTCGGCAGACGCATGGTCGAGCTCCTCCTCGTAGCCCACCACGTTGTTGTCCTCGTCAAAGATAGCCGTCTCGAACACCGGACCGTTATCGTCGATGGCGCAGATCGCCTTGCCGCACACAATCTCGGCACCGTCAAGCTCGGTCAGCTCGACCTCGTCGTCGATGGCCGAGATATGGCGCGAGCGTGCATACACAGTGACCTTGCGAGCACCCGAACGCAGCGCCGTGCGGGCCACATCCATGGCCACATTACCGGCACCGATGACCGCCACGTTCTGCCCGATCGCCACGCTCGAGGGATCGACCAGGTAATCGATACCAAACAGCACGTTGCCGCGCGACTCGCCGGGAATGCCCAGTTTGCGGGCACGCCAGGTACCGGTACCAACAAAGACCGCATCGTAGCCGTCGCGCAGCAGGTCGTCGATATGCAGCGCGCCACCGATGGTGGTCGAGGGGCGCACGCGCACGCCAAGCGAGCACATCACATGACGGTACTTTTGCACGAGCGCACGGGGCAGGCGGAACTCGGGGATACCGTATTCCAGCACACCGCCGATCTCGGGGCGCTGTTCAAATACCGTGACGGCACAGCCTAGCTGGGCCATCTTAATGGCCACGGTAATACCGGCGGGACCGGAACCGACCACAGCAACCTGTTTGCCGCACGACGGCGCAGACGTCCACTCCTTACGATCCAAATACGCTGTCGAGATATAGTTCTCGATGCTCGAGAAATGTACGGGTGTGCCCTTGCGGCCCTGGATGCACGCGCCCTCGCACTGGCCCGAATGGTTGCAAACCATGGAGCAGACCGCGCTCATGGGATTGTTCTGGAACAGCAGCTCGCCCGCCTCTTCTAGACGACGCTGTTTGAACAGGTCGATGACCTGCGGAATAGGCGTCTGAACCGGGCAGCCCTTAATCTGACAGAACGCCCTTTTACAACCTAGGCAACGATTCGCCTCTTCGACAATGTGGATAGCCACGCAACTCCCCTTTTTAATGCAATCCAATGGGGGCGACGATAAAGACCCTTCACCGCCGCCCCCATACAGGTAATCTCAATCTGCCGACACAGCAAAAGCCAATGCTATAACTCGCGATGCGAAGCCCCGCAGCGAGCGGACATGTGCTCGAGTGTCGCCAGGCAGTCAGCCGCCGTCGCCGGCACACTGTTCTCGACCACGCAGGGAATCCCAGGGCAGGCGGCAGCCGCCCAGGCCACTACGGGCTCAAAGTCATAGCGGCCCGTCTCGCCCACGCCATGACACACCAGACGTGAACCCGTACCGTCGCACCAACCGGCTTCGTCCTCGTTATCAACGACCTCAAAATCCTTGGCGTGCAGCACGCGAATCTTGCTGCCGCATAAATAGAGCATGCGCGCGGTGATTTCCTGCGCTTCGTCAACGACGCTGGGGTGCAGCAGCGACACTGGGTCATAGATCACGCCGAGCGACGGGCTCGAGACGCGCTCCAGCACCTCACGGCAGCGATCTGGCGTGTTGACTGTCTCGTTCCAACCGGGCTCAATTAGAACCTGACCGCCCACGGCCTCGGCCCGATCGCAGACGTGTGCGAGTCCGTCCATAAAAGCCTCGAGTGCCCCATCGGTCATGCGGTCGTCAGCAACGCGGTTCTGCGCATTGGGGCGACCGGTCTCGGTACCCACCGGGCATCCGCCGAGCATCTGGGCAAAGTTCAGGCATGCCTCGTACTCGGCAATGTTATCCATGAGCTGTTGGCGATCGGGCGTCGCCAAATTCTTATAGCAGCCGAGCACGGCGACCGAAACGCCCGCCTCGTCGAGCACCGCACGCAAATGGTCGGCAAGCTCGCGGGTCAGGCCGCCTCGATCGATCCCCATCGATGCGTAGAGCACCTTGCTCGGCAGCTGAATGCACGAAAAGCCCAGCTCTCCCGCCATGCGGATGCGTTCCTCGACGGTCCCCTGCGGAAGGTCGTGCAAACGCACACCCGGAGTAATAGCCCCCACGTTATTCACATCCCTTATGAGCGTTGATGCCCGGGGTGTATCCGCCAAACGGGTCCTCGATAGAGCACACACCCGAGGGAGCAAGCGGGTCATGCCTGCCAGCCAGTTTGTCGTGATGCATGGTCTCGATATAGGCAAGCACCAGCGGCGCCACGCCCTTCGCATCGTTTTTGACGATAGGCTCGCTCATGTAGTAACCAAACGTGCCCTCGCGGTGCGCGGTGTTTCCCAAGCCCGCGACCAGGCAGATGTTGTCGAGCGCCAGCTGGCCATCATGCTCGGACAGGCAGGTCTCGCAGATGCCGTCGAAGGCGCGACGGCCGTACTGGTAGTAACGCTCGCCCAGCACGCCTAGACGCACGCCCTTCATGATGGCATTGGCAAAAATCGCGCTACCAGACTCCTCCAGGTAGTTGGGGGCGATATTGGGCAGGTTGATGACCTGATGCCACATGCCGGTCTTCTCGTCCTGATACGGCAGCATGGCATCGATCAGGTCGTGGAACATCTTGCGAATCTCGTCCTTCTCGGCTGACATCGAAGGCGGCATGAGCTCCCAGGTATCGATGAGTGCCATGGCAAACCAGCCCTCGGCGCGCAGCCAGAAGTTAGCCGAAAGGCCGGTGACCGGGTCGCACCAGAACTGTTTGCGGCTCGCGTCGTAAGCGTGATAGTACAGACCGTTGAGGGGGTTGCGCATCAGGTCATGCACGACCTGGAACATATGGAAGCTGTCCGAGCAGGCACGACGGTTGTGGAAGCTCAGCTCGTACTGCATGTAGAACGGCTGGGCCATATACATGCCATCGAGCCAGATCTGGTTGGGATAGACGGCCTTGTGCCAAAACACGCCTTCTTTGGTGCGCGGCTGGGTCTCGAGCTGGCGGTAGATGGTGTCCATGGCGGCACGGTACTTGGGCTTGCCCACCAGGTCATAGAGCTTGTAGAGGGTCTTGCCCGCATTGACGTTATCGAGGTTGTACTCCTGCGGGTTGTAATGCTTGATGGTACCGTCGTCCTGGACAAAGAAATCGATGTAGTCATCGGCAAAGGTCAGGTAGCGCTGCTCACCCGTGATCTCGTACAGCTCGATGAGCGCCTTGATCATGCAGCCGTCGATATAGTTCCAGGTGTTCTCCTTGCCGGCGCGAATCTTTTCGATATTCCAAGCCGGCGCCTGCGGCGTAGAGGTTTCGATCAACTGCTCGATATAACGGTCCAGGATTTGATTGCAACCCATTGCTGTCCCCTCTGACATAAACGATAGGTGAACGTTACCCCTAGTGTAACGCGAACGGGGAATATAGGGTGAACGTTAACCCTATATTCCCCGCAAACGGCAGACTTTTAGCGGCAAACGGTGGTGAGACCCGCGGCGATGCGATGCGCCAGGCGCTCATAGCCGGCAGGACTGTAATGCAGACCGTCCGGCATATAGAGCTCGCGGTGCTCTGGCAAAAACGGGCTGATGCCACTTTGCGCATACAGGTCAATCACCGGAACGGAGTAGCGGTCACAGACCTCGAGCATCGCCTTTACGTAGGCGACCTGCGTCAACCCCAGGTGATTGAGCTCATCGCTTGCCGGGATATCCTTCTCGTGCTTACCGCTCGTCTTGCACGGCGTCATAAACACAAGCTTTGCCTGGGGCGAACGCGCCGTGATGGTGCGGATCAGGTAATCGAGTGCACCATAGAACTCGTGCACATCGGTACTGCCCAACTCGCCAAGCGGCACGTTGCGGCTAAAGTCGTTGACGCCGCCAAAGACGATGTAGATATCAGCCGCATTGCCGATGCCGTCCAGGCGCTCGACAAACGAATCGGTACGGTCGGCCTTGATGGCGATACGCGAACCCTTGATGCCAAAGTTCTCGACGACCGCGCCCCCCAGCAACGCGCCCAGATGCGAAGTCCAAGAGATGTCATTGCCGCCTGCGCCGCATCCGTTATCGCCCCATGTGGTCGAATCGCCAAAGCAGCAAATGGTCGATTCACTCAAACTCTTCGTTTCCATAATCTTCTCCTCATCCGCCCATCGGCGGTCATACAGGAACGTACCGTTTATTCGCAGCATGCCGAGGGGCTATGCACGGGCGCATTCCGCAACGTGCGAATCGAGCCATTCGATATCCTCGGCAAGATGTGTCACGCCCAGATGGTGTTCACCCGGACATACCTCGTGCCGCAGGCCATCTCTGCGACCCAGCAACTTGTAGGCATCGCGCACGATCTTGAGCTGCTCGTCAACATTTTTCAGCCCGCGCGAACCGTTCAGATGATCCTCTTCGCAGCTCTGCACTAACAACGGGCGCGGTGCAATAAGCGAGGCAATATCGCCCATGTCGAGTAAGCGCCAAAGTCCGGGTGTGTAGTTGCAGCTGCAATTGCCATTGAGATGCAGCAGCGAATCGTCGACACCGTACAGATAGCCCGAGACAAACGCCTTGCGCACACGCGGGTCGAGTGCGGCCAGGTACAACGTCATGTAGCCGCCACCCGAAAAACCAAAGCAACCCAGGTCATCCATGGCAATGTCGCCGCGCGCCTCTAGGTAATCGATCAGACGCATGTTATCCCAGGCGTTGAGGCCCGCAACCGTAAGACCCAGCGGCTCGGCCATACGTGCTTGATTCAGACACGTACCGCGCAGGTAGCTGTTCTCGTCATCGCCCTGACCCTTCCAGTCACGACGGTATCCCCAACCGCGCGCATCAGGGCAGACGGTCACGTAACCCATGCGTGCCAAACGCAGACCGTAGTCGTAATTGAACTTACGCACGGCATCATCGACAGCCGGCACGCCCGCAACACCGGCTACGCTTGCAGCACCCGCTCCCTGATGACCATGCGGGCAGATATAACAGCGTTTGAGTCCCCGCTCATCAAGCTTAGGATGAGACGGCTCCAACAGGTAGAACGGCATCCAAACATCACGCTCGACCTGCAACATCGCATGGGTGCGCACGATGCCGCCGGCAACCCGCACGCGGCTGAGCTCACGAATCTCAATCGGGACGCGGTCCATAAGCGAAAGGCCCAAAACATCGTACAGACGAGTCCTGGTCGCAATCTTCCATGCCTCAAAATCTGCAGGAGTCTTGCCCGTAAAAGCAGCCGAACGCCCCTCGCGCTTCAGCCGGGCACGCAGCGCAGGTTCGTCTTCGCAGTACGTCTCGATGTGCACGGTGCGGCCGTTGGCAGACAGTTCAGCCGTCTCAACCGCATCACCGTCGCCGCCCTCGGGATCCCAGCCATCCCCACCGGCAAGCACCTGCTCGCGAGCGTACCCGGCGGCAGCCATCACATCGAGTTCATTCGCCCACGGCACCCAGCCGGTAGTATCACCCGCCGGCCCATGCAGAATCGCGCCAGCATACTGCACGCAGTTGTGTGCCGCCGGCTTATCCCAATCCCACCAGCCTTCGCGCTTGATATGTCGCCCCAGCCAGCAATCGATCAGCACAGTTTGCGCCCATTCGCGCCAAGGACGGCCCAGGTAGACCGAATCCGGCGCCACGCCATCCGGAGCTGTAAACGAACAACCGTGGAACACAAATCCGTACGGCTCGCCTTTAGGCGTGGAGGCTGCCGTTACATACCCGTTGACACCAATATCGCGGTTGAGCGAGCGGATCTCGCACCCCTCAAAGTAGGCACGCGCGCCGCCAAAGATAAAGTCGACATCGCCCTCGATCCGGCAACGTCGAAAATACTGGCGCCCCACCCGGCGCGGCGCATACTGTTTGGGCCCTATGAACCCACCCGGTTTAGCCTCATGCGGCGGCAGCGGGCCCAAAAACAGTGTGTCCTGGTGCCCCTTAATGCAGCAGGCATCGACAACCAGACGGTCGCCATCGGCATACAGGGCAATCGCCTGACCGACCTCGCGCCCATCGCCCGCATCGTTTTCGATCGTGAGGTTCTCGAGCCATACGTCGTCGGCATCGACCAAAACGGTATAGGTCCTAAACGTGCCGAGCGTGCCGTCCACGCCCGAGCCGTCCTCTGAAGGCATCTTGGCACCCAGGCCGCCCATGATACGCACGCTATCGGCCGTCTCTCCCTCAATCGTCACATGCGGGCGACGAATCTCGACCCGCTCGCGATACTCGCCCGGATCGATATGGATTGTCACCGGCCGTCCGTCATTCGGACAGGATTCGTCAATTGCCTCCAAGGCCTTAGAGATACTGTGATATGCCCCCGCACGCTCGGGCGAAACCTCAAAAAATCGTCTCTCACTCATCATCAGTCACCGCGTCCTTTCGTCGTAGACCGTCTACGTTGCAGTTTCGGCATATAAAAAGTTCGCGCAATGGGTCGGGAAGGCCCTGCCCATCGCGCGCCGCGACATACCGAATTTAATTGTTTAGGAGCAAACGCCTACGCACGGACAACCTTGTCGACGTTCTGGAGCTGCAGCTCCTCGCCGTCCTGGCCCTCGATCACCACATTTTGCAGGTCGAGTACCTTGACGTTTTGCGCGATGATGCCCTGGCGCACCATGGGCTCAACGCCGCAGGCCATGGCCGGGACAAAGGGCTCGGCATCCGGCGCGAAGGTCACGTGGACATCCTGGAACGTCAGGCGCGTCACTTTGCTCTCGGGCAGGCCCGTGATGTAAGCAGCAGCCGCGTGGCAGTTAGTAGCCTCGATATCACAAAACGTCGTGGCACCAAAGCCGGGTGTGCGGTCGTCGACGGGCAGCGCCTCGCGAGACTGCACGTAATCGGTCTTGCCGTCCTTGTCGCAGAAGTAGAACGAGTTGACCACGAAGGGCGTGAGCACCTCGTCCATGCGAATGTGCTCAAAGGTAATGCCCTCGTTGACGGCGTCCTTGCCGCGCCCGCGGCGGGTCTTGACGCGCAGGCCGCGGTCGGTGCGTTCAAAGAGGCACTTGCTCACGGTAAGGTCCTTGATGCCGCCGGCAGCCTCGGATCCCAGCACCACGGCACCATGGCCGTCGTGCATGTAGCAGTGAGAAATCAGCACGTCGTGCGTGGCGGGACGAAGCTCAGGCTCAATGCCCAGCTTGCCGCTCTTGATGGCGATGCAGTCGTCGCCCACCGAGAACTGACAACCAAGGATGCGAACAAAACCGCAGCTCTCGGGATCGAAGCCATCGGTGTTGTGGGAGTTCTTGGGGCCCTCGATGGACAGGCAGAGCGCATCGATGTGCTCGCACAGGATGGGGTGGATGTTCCACGCCGGGCTGTTGCGGACGGTGAAGCCAGCCAAGCTCACGTTTTGGCTCTCGGACAGGAAAATCATGCGCGGGCGGGCGACCTCGCGGCCCTCCTCAGGGCGGAAGATGTTCTTAAAGTCCTTGTTCCACCAGTTGTCCTCGGCAAAATCAGTCTGACCGTCGATCGCGCCGCGACCATAGATGCACACGTCGTGCACGCCCAGACCCGTAAAGGTAGAACAGTAGGTCGAGAAGCTCTCCCCCTCCCAGCGGCCCAGGGGCAGCATATCGGTACCGGCATAACCGGCGCCCTCGTTGCCCGTGATCGTTCCCGGAATGTAGGCAAGCGCCGCGCGATCGTGACGGGCCAGCAGCACCGCTCCCTCGGCGAGCTCGATGTTGATATTGCTCTTAAGGAAGAGAGACTTGATGCGATAACTACCGGCGGGGATCAGCACGCGGCCACCCTTGGGGCAGGCCATGATGGCAGCCTGGATGTTGGTGGTGTCATCATGCTCGGCATCGCCCTTGGCGCCACAGTCGCGAACGTTGATGGTAAAGGGCTCAGCCGGCGTGGTGACACCTACGCTCAGCTCACGCTCGCCACAAACAAAACGAACCAGGTTGCGCTTGCCGGGGGTCAGGCCGTCGACATAGGTCTCGACCGTATTCGTGGTACCGGCGGGCTCGTCGTTGACAAAGATCTCCCACGTATCGGCGCAGGTAAAGTAACCGCCGTCGTCAAGCTCGATAACCGCCGCGCGCGCGTTGCGCCAGATAACGTTCGTCTCCATGGGTTTCTCCCTCAAAAAGATGCTCTAAAGGCAAATTGTACGCTGTTGAAAAAGGGCCGTGCCTGCCGGCGGAATTCCGGTGGCACGGCCCTGTGATTTGGACGATATGTCGGCCTTACTCGGCGGGAGTTACGCTACCGTCCTGGAAGCCAACGTTGTTGTGGGCAAAGCAGTCCTCGTACTTAAAGCCGGAGAGCTCCTCGCAAAGCGCCTTGACCTCGGGCTTGACGTCGGCCATCTTGCCACCCTCCTTGACTCGGTGAATCTCGTCGCAAAGGACGTCGCACTGCTCCTTGTCGATCTTGATGCCGCGGGCAAGGACGGCCGCAAGCAGGAAGAAGCCGGCGCAGCCGATGATCATGTAGCCGCAGATATACAGAGGCACAGTAGCGGGCTGGGTCACGGCGTCGCTATTGCCGGCGGTCTGAATGAAGCCGGAGGCAGCAAGGACGATAGCCCACACGTTGACGGCGATAGCCTGGGCGATCTGCTGGCAGAGCTGCTGCGCGGAGCTGTAGATGCCCTCGCGACGGCGCAGAGTGATGAGCTCATCGACATCGGGGATGTAGTTGAGCAGAACATCGGGCAGGTACTGGAAGCCGACGTAGAAGAACTTCCAGATGGCGAAGATGATGGGGTAGGCGATCATGGCGATGGCGACCGTGGAGGTGCCGTTGATCTGACCAAAGGCGAAGTAGTTGTAGGCAATGATGCACGCAGCGCAACCGACATTTGCGAGGTACCAAGACTTGTGGAAGCCCTTCTTGGCCATGAGGGCGACCCAGATGGCGGTGCAGACGATAGCGACGACCTTGCCAGGCATCTCCATCACGGACTCGTAGGACTTAGGAATCTGCAGGCAGTAGACGATGAAGAAGGACAGGCAGGCAGACCAGCAGGCAGCAGCGAGCTTCGTGGAGACCTGTGCGTACAGGACCTTGCGGAAGGACTTGTTGCGGAAGGTGGAGATAACGTCGATGAAGAACTTCTTGATACCCTCGCCGACGCTCTCGATCTTCTCCTGAGCGACCTCCTCGGGGGTGTGCTCCCACGTGGACAGGTACACACAAAGCAGCGAGATTGCCATGACCGAAGCGTTGACCGTAGCGATGATGAAGTAGCTGAACGGGTTGGTCTCGCCGAAGGTGCCAAAGCCGAAGCCCACAAGTGCAGCCATCAGGAAGCCGGCGGCGTTACCAAAGAGATGCTTGTAGCCGGTGAGGTACGTACGCTCCTTAAAGTCGTCGGTCATCTCGATGGTAAGCGGCGACAGGTTGGCGGTGCAGAACGTGTACGCGACGTTGTAGATCAGGTACAGCACAAAGTAGTACGGGAAGCCAAACGGCGTAGCCACGAAGATGAGCGGCTCGGCGATCATCATCGGGATGGCCAGCAAGATCCAGAAACGACGACGACCAAAGATGCGGCCAATCTTGGTGGCATAGAAGTTATCGGCCACAAAGCCCATCAGCGGGCAAAGAATGGCGTTGACATAGATGGCAAACGAGCTGATCAGTGCAGCCTCGCCTGCGGACAGGCCACACTCCGTGGACAGGAACAGCACCATGTAGCTGTGCGTAAAGGTCAGGGCACCGGAATTGAGCATACCGCCCATACCAAAGCCCAAGCGCGTCCAGAATGTGATCTTACGCTTTTTTCCGATCTTATTAGTCATCGAGCTCCCTCTCTTTTCTCGATTGTCTTGCAGCAAGACATTGGAGTCCACACTGACATCTGTCTGCCCAGCGTTCAGGGTGAACGTTTAGTTAGATTATGCGCGATTGCTTACGACAGGTGAACGTTCACTTGAATAATATCCTTGAACGGTCGATTTTTACCGCTGAACGGACACAATTGAGATCCTCACACCTATTTTCTGCTGGTAAGGGTGCCATGCTGGACAGCCATGAGATAGGTGAACGTTTATCAGATTTTCCAACATATTCACTTAACCACAAAACGAAAACCCCGCCGGGAACACTCCCGACGGGGCCGACGACATAGCGCTACGCTTGGGTGCATTTGCCACTACAGGCAGACGCCGTCCTTCCAGATGCTGATCTCGTGACAGCCACGGCGCTCGGCACTCGTGAGTTTACCGCTCGCCGTCTCCAGCACCAGCTGGTATAGATCGTGAGCAGCCTCGTCGAGCGTGCGCTCACCCGTGGCAATCACGCCGGCGTTAAAGTCCATCCAGTTGGCCTTGTGGTCGCACAGACGCTGATTGGTGAACACCTTGAGGGTAGGCGCCGGCGCGCCAAACGGTGTGCCGCGGCCGGTCGAGAACAGGATCACGTGGCAGCCGGCAGCCGTCAACGCCGTGGTGGATACCATGTCGTTGCCCGGACCGCACAGCATGTTCAGGCCGTGTTTATTTGCCTGGCCGGCATACGGCAGCACGTCGACGATGGGGGCAGATCCGCCCTTTTGCACGCAGCCGCAGCTCTTGTCCTCGAGCGTGGTAATACCGCCGTCCTTGTTGCCGGGGCTCGGGTTCTCGTAGACGACCTCGCCGTGGCTAATAAAGTAGTCCTTAAAGCCATTGAGCATGTCGGAAGCGGCGTTAAAGACCTGCTCGTTCTCACAGCGATCGAGCAGGATACTCTCGGCGCCAAACATCTCGGGCACCTCGGTAAGCACCGACGTGCCGCCGCGGGCGACAACCATATCACTCACGCGACCGATCGTGGGATTGGCGGTAATGCCCGAAAGACCGTCGGAGCCGCCGCACTTAAGTCCAATAACCAGCTCGGAGGCCGGAATGGGCTCGCGCTTGGCTTGCTTGGCGAGGTCTGCCAGCTCGGCCAGAATCTTGTGGCCCTCGATCTGCTCGTCGGCTACATCCTGGCAGGTGAGGAAGCGGACGCGCTCGTGATCGAAGTCACCGAGCTCGTCGAGCACCTGCTGGTGTGTGCAGTTCTCGCAACCAAGCGACAGGAACAGCACGCCCGCCGCATTAGGGTGACGCGACAGTGCCACCAGCAGACGACGGGTCTGGGCATGGTCGGCGCCGGTCTGCGAGCAACCGAACGGATGCGGGAAGTAGTAGACGCCCTCCAGCGAGCCATCGACCAGATCCTGGGCCTGCTCGCACATGGCACGGGCGACTTCGTTGACACAGCCGACCGTGGGGATGATCCACAGCTCGTTGCGCGTCGCGGCACGACCGTCGGCGCGGCGGAACCCCATAAAGGTCTCGGGCTCAACCGACTCAACGACCGGATGCGTGGGGTTGTAGGCGTACTCGACCTCGCCCGAAAGGTTGGTCTTCACATTGTGCGTGTGGAGCCACTGACCGGGCTGGACATCGCCCGTCACATGGCCGATAGGAAGGCCGTACTTGATGACGTCCTCCCCTGCGGCAATCGCGCGCACCGCCATCTTATGGCCCTGCGGAATATCCTCCACGGCCACGACCTCGCCCACCCCGGGAACCGCGACGGCAGTGCCCTTGGCAAGCGGCGACAGCGCAACGATCACGTTATCGGCCGGATTGATCTGGATAGTATTCATTACAAATGGTCCTAACCCTACAGGTTGAGCAGAAGTCGAGACGCGGGCACGCCGTCCCGCGCCCGCGTCTGCGCCGGAAATTTACGCCTGAGCGTTGGCGAAGGCCTGCTTGGCGCCCTCGGCACGCACGACGGCGAGCGCGCTGACGACAAACTCCTCAAGACCTGCGATCTGCGTAAGGTCCTCGCCCCACATCTGCTCGTTGGTGAGCACGTCGTGCACCAGCTGGGCATCGTCGGCGCCGGCATGGGCGGCGTAGAAGTCGAGCACGAAGGCGTCGTCCTGAGCGGTGTACTCGGTGCCGTCGGAGCGACGCAGGTGCAGGCCGTCGCCCTCGCGGGACACGAGCTCCTGCGTGTAGAAGGAGATGAGCGTAGCGAGGCTCGTCGCCAGGCACTTGGGCAGGTTACCGGTCTCGGCAACGTAGTCCTTGAGCGTGGGCAGGTCGCGAGCGCGCCACTTAGCCGTGGAGTTGAGGCAGATGGAGAGCAGCGCATGATCAATAAACGGGTTGTCGAAGCGGTTTTCGACGGCGGCGGCAAAGGCCTTGCAGTCCTCGACATCCAAGTCGGCGGCAAGCGTCGGAATGACCTCGTCGTAGAGCATGGTGTTCATGAAGCCGCGAATGGTCTCGTCATGCATGCAGTCGCGCACGATATCAAAGCCGGCAACCCAGGAACCCGGAACGAAGGCGGTATGGGCACCGTTGAGGATGCGGACCTTGCGCTTTTTGTACGGGGTGACGTCGGGAGTCACAAAGACACCCGGAAGACCAGCCTTCACAAAGGGAAGCTTCTCGACAAGCGACTCGTCGCCCTGGATGCCCCACATCTGGAAGGGCTCGCGCACGGCCAGGAAGGGATCCTCGTAGCCCAGACGCTCAGCCACCGCGGCGGCCTCGGATGCGTCGCGGATACGACCCGGTACGATGGTGTCGACGAGCGTGGTGCAGACGGTGCAGTCGTTAGCCATCCACTGCGCAAACTCGTCCTCCCAGCCCCAGTCGCTCACGTACTGGTTCATGATGCGCAGCAGCTCCTCGCCGTTGTGATCGATGAGCTCGCAGGCGAGCACGATAACGCCCGACTTACCGGCAGCCCAGCGGGTGTGGAGCACCTGGGCAAGCTTGGCGGGGAAGCTCGCGGGTGGCATGTCGTCGGCCTTGCAGGACGGGTCATAGGCGATACCGGCCTCGGTGGTGTTGGAGACGATAATCTCCAGGTCGTCAGAGACGGCGACCTCCATCATGGCGCGGTAGTCGTCCTCACGATACGGGTTCAGGCAGCGGCTGCAGGCGCTAATCACGCGGGACTCGTCAACCGTGTTCCCGTTCTCCTTGCCGCGCACCAGCACGGTGTACAGGTCGTCCTGGGCATTGATACCGTCGGCAAAGCCAAAGGCGCCACTGATGGGCTGCACCATGACGACCTTGCCGTTCCAGCCGGTGGCCTCGTTGCCCATGTCAAAGAAGCGGTCGACGAAGGCGCGCAGGAAATTGCCCTCGCCAAACTGCAGGACCTTCTCGGGAGCATCCTTGGGCAGCAGATAGCCCTTGTAGCCGATCTTCTCGAGCGCATCGTAGCTGATGTTCTCCATCTATGTGTCTCCTTAGATGTTTGTTAGCGTGCAAGCAAAACGGGGCTCCGCGTGTGGCAACGGCGCCCAGGGTTCGATGTGATTCGATGCGGGCTTAGGCCTCGTCGGTGTCCAGGTCAAAGCCAAAGTAGCGGACCGCATTGTTGTAGCTGATGTCACGCACAACCTCGCCCAGCAGCTCCATGTCGGCCGGGTACTTGCCCTGCTCGACCCACTCGCCGATCACGCTGCACAGCACGCGACGGAAGTACTCGTGGCGCGGATAGGACAGGAAAGAGCGGGAGTCGGTAAGCATGCCCACAAAGTTGCCCAGCACGCCCTCGTTAGCCAGAGCCGTGAGTTGCTCGCGCATGCCGACCTCGTTGTCGTTGAACCACCAGGCGGAGCCGTTCTGGATCTTACCGGCGGTCGGAGCCTCCTGGAAGCAGCCCATGACGGTATCGATCATGGTGTTATCGATGGGGTTCAGGCTGTACAGGATGGTCTTGGGCAGGCCGCAGGTCTCCTGGATGGAGTTGAGGAAATCGGCGAGCTGGTCGGACGGCGTGTAGTTGGAGATGCAGTCGTAGCCGGTGTCGGGACCGAGCTTGGCGAACATGGCACGGTTGTTGTCGCGCTTGCAGCCAAAGTGCAGCTGCATGGCCCAGCCCAGGCGGACATACTCGCCGGCGACAAACTGCATAAAGGCAGTCTTGTACTTGAGGATCTCTTCCTCGGTAAGCGGCTCGGCAGCCAGACCCTTGGCAAAGATGGCCTCGATCTCGTCGGCGGTAGCCGGGGCGTACATAACGTAGTCGAGTGCATGGTCGGATGCGCGACATCCCAGCTCGTGAGCAACGTCGTAGCGCTTGGAGATGGCAGACTTCATGCCCTCAAAGTCGCTTACCTCAACGCCGGCAACCTCGGAGAGGTGCTTGCAGTAGTCGGCAAACTCCTGGCCGCGCTCGATGCGCAGAGCGGCATCGGGGCGCATGGCGGGAACGACCTGAACGTCAAAGCTGTCATCGGCGGCAATCTTCTTGTGCCACTCAAAGCTGTCGGCGGGGTCGTCGGTAGTGCAGATCATGCGGACGTTGGACTGCTTGATCAGGTTGCGGCAGGTAAAGCTAGCCTCAGCGAGCTTGGCGTTGGCAAGGTCCCAGACCTCCTGGGCAGTCTTGCCGTTGAGGACGCCCTCGTAGCCAAAGTAGCGCTTAAGCTCCAGGTGGCTCCACTCAAAGACGGGGTTGCCAACGCAGCGACCCAGGGTCTCGGCCCACTTTTGGAACTTCTCGCGAGCAGGGGCGTCGCCAGTGATAAAACGCTCGTCGACGCCGTTGGCACGCATCAGGCGCCACTTGTAGTGGTCGCCGCCCAGCCAAACCTCGGTGATGTTCTCGAAACGCTTGTCCTCCCAAATCTCCTTAGGAGAAATGTGGCAGTGATAGTCGACGATGGGCATGCCCTCGGCAAAGTTGTGGAACAGCTCCTCGCCGGTCTTGGTGCTCAGCAGGAAATCCTGATCGTCCATAAAGTTTTTCATCAAACAGCCCCTTTGCTGGCAAGGCGGGCGCACGGCGCGCTCGTTATCCTTTAGGTGAACGTTCACTATACTAATCCATTGCACCTCAAAAGGTGAACGTTCACCTAACCACCACGGGGTGAACGGTAGATTTTGCCCGTTCAACGGTTGCCGGGGATGTGACTTGCATGTATTGCGGACTGGTTGGCGTCCCCGAACACCGAACTTGAGCGCTTTTGCTCAGGTGGGTCATGTCCCGACGTACATTTTTGGGAGTATTCAGCATTGGAGCGCGCCGTGCGCCATCCTCAGCGTCCTATTTGGAACGCAGATAGCGCCCGATCGGCATAAAAAGTGCCCCCGATGGCAAATTACGCCATCGGGGGCACTTAAAACAGTCGTTCTGCACCTCATTCAGGGCATGCCAATGCTGAATACTCCCAAAAATGCACGTCGCAAGAGGGGGTACCTGCTCAATCGGCTAAATACCCGCAAGTTCGCAGTAGCGGTCGGCATTGCTGGCAAATACCATCTCGACGGCACCCTTCTGGACGGGCACCGTCGGGGTCCTTCCCCACAGCAGATAATCGCCCAGCGTCTTAGCGCCGCGATACGCCAGACTCGTCGGGTCCTTATAGACAATATTGGTAAAGATACCGCGGCGCAAGGCCAGAACACTTTCGGGAAACAGGTCGTTGCCGATCACCATGACCTGACCGGCCTTGCCGGTCGAGACGAGCGCGTCGGCAACCACTTCGGAACCAACGGCAAAAACGCTACAGATAAGTTCAGGGGCGTCCGGCGCACTCAAGCGCTTTTCGAGCTCATGCTCGAGTTGTTTGACTTGCGCATGGGCACCTGCAAGATCCTCAACCTGCCATGGAATATCACGTTCGCGCAGGTAATTGTGGAAGGCGCGGGCGGTTAGATAGTGCGAATCGGTATATGGGTCGCCTGTCAAAAGGAGCACGCGGGCGTCGGCCCCAGAAGCATGGACCAGGTTTGCCGCCTGCTCGGCCATAAGGCTGCCTGCCGTCGAATAATCGGCCAAGCTCGCACCCAAACGATTCAAATGCGGACGGTCGCCGTCGACAAGCTCAATCGTCACGCCCGCCTCGGCGATCTGCCCCAAAAGCTCAGTCGCACGATCGTCGCCCGGCGCATAGGCGAGCAAGCCATCAATCTTCTCGCCCACCTGCAGACGCTCGTCGATTTGCTCGAGTGCATCAGCGTAGCCGCCCACGCCAAATTCAACGCGCTCAACCGTAATGCCCCGGTCGATGACCTCCTGTTCAAAGCGATTGCAGCCTTCCCACAGGTAACGGAAAAAGTACGCTCCCTCGCGCGATGCGCGGGGCAGGCAAAACACCAGATTGATATCCTTGCGGCGCAGGCTTGAGGCACTTGTGTTGCGGTGATAGCCCATGGCCTCGGCCTTAGCGTTCACCTTGGCGCGCACGGATTCGCTCACGCCGGCCTTTCCCGTCAGAGCCTTGTGCACGGTATTGATGGAAACGCCAAGCTCGGCGGCTATGTCCTTCATGGTTACGCGAGCGCTCATGCGGTTACTCCGTTATAGATAAGTTGCCAATTAATAGTCCAGTTAACGATACCCCAAAAATACTCTTCGACTCGCCGTGCTCTCCCTCAAATGCACAAAGCGCCCCGCGAACGGATGCCCGCGGAGCGCTTGGATGTCCGGACCTTATTTGATACCGCGACCCAAGTCTTCGGCGATTTTGTCTACGCCCTTAAGCGCGGCACAAGTCTTTTTGTTAGAACAATGCCCCGTGCAAGCGCCACCCTGAGCGCAGTCGGCGCAGGTGCCCTTGCGGTAGATGCGCACGCACACGGCGACAAACGCAATACCGATAATAGCCAGTACAACAATATCGATAGGTGCCATAGCAAGCCTCCTCTAGTTAACCACCACTTACTTTACCCTATTCTCCACCTACCAAAAGGGGAAAGGTTTATTTTGGTCGGTTTTATCTGCGGAAACGCCACATCTCCCCACCACATTGGTACAAGGCAACCTATCCGGAATGGGTGAAATCATGATCATAGAGCTCATCTCGCTGCCTCACTCAGCAATAAGGTTTACCCTGGTGCTATTTTTCTCGATACGATAGACGCCGACCTTGCCTGTAACGCCATAATGCTTTTTAAGTAGACCCATCTCCGCAGAATTGGACTCGATTACGATGAGCTTGTCATAACCCGACAGAAGGTTATCCATATTGGGCTCATAGAACGCGCATATGGCATCGGAATGCGGGGCAAACAAATAATATCGAGCCACATACGTGAAGTAGTACGAAGTCATAAGCCCATCGCGATCGGAACCGAACAGCAAATAACGAGTACCGTCTTCTTTACCCGATGCCGGCCAGCGATCACCGACGACATCTCGGACCGTCGCCGGAAGCGAAGTGTCGTATGTCTTTGCATTGAATAGCATGCCGTTGTATTCACTCGTCAAAAGGCCAAGCGACAAGGCGATGCAGCCCATTACAACCTGTTGGTATCGCCGCTTATGTAACGGCGTTGCATGGCAGGGGGAACCATCGGACCGGAATTTCATCTGCCCCTCAAGCTCAACGGTAACTGCCATCGCCAGGCCACCGACAAACAATGCAATGATGCTGCAAGCATAACGATCGAATCCAGCAAGCCTCAAGGCCTCGTCCATTGGCATCGAGAATATGTACATGGCGAGAATACCCACATAGTAAACAATTGTCATGAAATCAAGCGCAACCAGTGCGCGGCGCACATGTGTCAACTGATGCCCAAAGCACCACCGAGCAGCCGCTAGCAATGCGACAACAGCCAAGTTGCCGAGCAGGAAACCGAGCGCAGGCCTGGTAGTTAAATCGATGGAGGTCGCAAAAAACGTCGAGACGACCTGCGCGATCTGGGCAGTATTCTTACCGCCGACCACCGCCGCGTGAGCAGCATCGCCCACATCGAACTTATTCTTGACGCCCGCGAGCGCCGTGGCCATGTGCCAACTCCACATCAGATAAGTGGAAAAACCCAAAACACCTGCGACGGCAGTTGCACCAAACCAGCGCAGGCGAGCGTTCCAGCCGCGATTCCTGAGAGCAACGTGTCCGCGCGCTAAATGGTAAGCGAGCACAAATGCAACGAATACGACGCCCGTCGACTTCACCACTATGAGCTCCGCCATCAACGGCACGAGCAACTTGAGCTCGCGGCGAACATCACCGTTATAACGATCCACGACTGCCCAGCACGCCATCGTGAGGACCGGGAGCACGAAATCAACCAAAAGGTTATTAATGCGAATCGTTACATTGAAAAACGTAAGGAGCGAGCAGCCAGCCCCTAACACCGCATATGGCAGAAACGAACGGCGATTGCGCACAATACCAAGAACAGCATAAAAACATGAGAAGATAAAGGCTGCCTGAACAACGAGCATTGTTCCCTCGGCATGGCCTAAAAACGTGCATGCGCAGTACAGCAGTGAAGTTGTGCCGAGCGGATAGTTGAAAAACTCAACGAGACCACTTGACGCCGTGGGGAAAGCCCCCGTCTCCAGCATGACCTTGAGCGCTATAGCCCAATGCGTAAAGTTATCGTAATGCTCGAGACGCGCCGACAGCAGGGGCCACAGAAAGATCAACATACCTAGGAGAAAACACGCGTCAGGGAGACCAAAGGGCAATCTAGCAAGACCACGACCATGGAGACAGGGCATTGCCGCTGCACCGGCGATGGCGCCCACCACAACCACCCCCCAGGTGGCAGGGGCAAGCGCGCCCACGATTCCACCGGCATACGTGACGACCCCCATGACACACAAGGCACACACGGGAGCGAAATGCACATCCGTCTCGGTCAAACGATGGATCCAATAGCACAGACCGAAGAGCGCTAGCAGGAACAGCGCCGCACGGCCGAAGGCAGCAATAATCAGCATGCAGCGTCTCCTTCGACATGAGCAGAATCGTGACTGGTCCGCTCCGCATCCCGTGAATCGCCGCATCGATCGCTATCACGCCTGGAGCGGCGGCGGGATCTCCATACGCGGTAACGCGAAAGAAGCGCCCTTATCCTCATGCGGACAATACGCACGATATCGTCATAGGTGGTGTTCCAGCTATCAAGCTCCTCGGCGATGCCCGTTTCGCGATCGTACAGCAGCTGATCATAGATGCGACGCTCCTCGAGCGAGCGGTGCTCGATTCGAAGCGCCGCGTACCACGACTCATCATCGCCACATTTGGATTGAAAGAGGCGCACAAGCCTACCAGAAACGCATGTGCAATAGCGACCATCTCCCAAGCGCACCGCAAAGCTGCGCAGCTCCTCGGGAAAGGGATCATCGATGCGCACGAGTACACTACCGTCTGACATGTTGATGGCACGCCCCGCGAAAACGCCCACAGGGCCTTCGTCATCCGTCTCGTCCGAACTGCAATCGGGGAAAACGCCACCTTCGGCCACGGCTTCGCCGGTGCCCTCGGTTAGCTTCGACCACTCATCCTCAACCGGCAGCGCCGTCAGCACCGCAGGTTCGTCTACGGAGATGCGAGTACTCTTGCGCGGCATGGACCGACCACCCGAAAAGGCAATAGCATACAAAAGGGCAATCAAGTTGTAGCACAACCAATAGATGATCACGGAACTGTACACGAGCGCCATGCCATACTTTCCCCATGTAAATCTGATAATAGCTGCAACCGAGAGCACCACGAGCAACAGGTGTGGGAGCATGTTCCACAGGCTACCGCTGCGATTGGTCGTCTTGTCTTTACGCGTAACTTTGAACTTTGTCTCGCGGATACCGAGCGTCTCAAGAAATACGGGAATAATAAGTGATGGCGCCAGCGTGGTGTCGATGATTTGACTCCATTTCTGACTGCGAACATTGCTCGAAAGCAATTTCATAGACCTGCTATAAAAGAAATAGCTCGGCAGCCAAAAAATTAGTAACTGCCAGAGTGTGCAGTTAACCACTTGGAAGTCAAACAAGGCAAACATAATGGGCGCAAGAATGAAGATGATGCGGTTGAAGAATGACCACCAGTACAGAAAACTGCACAGATAGGTAATGCGCGCGGGAAAAGAAATCTTGCGGGAAAAGATGACACCCGTGTTTTGGATGCTCTGAATCACACCGCGCGCCCAGCGGATGCGTTGGTGCACCATCGAGCGCACATCCGTCGTCGAGAGGCCGTGAGCTTCGACCTTATCAGTGGCATAGGTAATATAACCCGCCATCTGCAGACGACAGCTCGTCTCAAAATCTTCGGTGATCGTATGATACGGAAACCCGCCAATCTCCTCCATACCGGCGCGCGAAATCACGGCATTGCTACCGGTGTATGCGCAGGCGTTGGACGAGTTGCGCATCTGGTTTACCTCGCGTGAGAAGAAATCTTGCTCATTAGGAATCTTGTCCTCGGCGTACAGATTGAACTGAAAAAGATCAAGATTATAGAAGCTTTGCGGCGTCTGAATCAGACCGACTTTAAGGTCCTCATTGAGTTCGTCCTCGGAACGATAACGCCATGCGCCGGTCGCGCCATCCTGAATATAGCGAGGCAGCAAGAAATAGGGCACGGTATCTACGAGAAAGCTGCTGCGCGGAATCATGTCGGCATCGAACGTCGCAATCAGCGGTGAAGTCGTGTGCCTTAGCGCGTTGTTGAGGTTACCCGATTTGGCATACTTGTTATCCTCACAGGGGATATAACCAATCCCAAGTTCAGCCGCAAGGGAAGCGACCTCTTTGCGGCAGCCATCGTCAGCAAAATAGACGTGCACCCGAGAACGATCGGGATAGTCCATGTAGGTACAGGCGTTCGCCGTCTTGAACAACACGTCAGTCGGCTCGTTGTGCGTAGCGATTACCACGTCAACGTCGGGATAGTCTTCGGGCAAGATTTTCGGCATAACGAGATGTCCGCTGTCGGCCTTGACCTTGCGGTAGTAAAGTTCGAAGGTCGTAAACGCGGTTACTGCCTCAGCGATGAGCAGCAAGATCGCAAAAATCATCTGGGGAATCCCCTGATCAAACGGCAGGGTGAACAGAAGACGCCATAGCAGATAGATGACCATAAGGACTGCAGTGACGATAAAGGTCGTCACATCGCGCTTCCGTGCCCCCTGTTTTTCCACCACGCTTTTCTTGGCTTTCTTAAGCTCATGAACGCTCACGGAATCATCCCCCTATTCAAAGACCCATGACTGCTGGATACGGTAGTTAGCAAAGAACAATGCCGTATCAACAAACGGTTTGATGATAAAGACCGGTATGGGCAGTGCAACGGAAATCAAGAGGACGAGAGCTGCGCTCGCCAACATACAAGCTGCGCACAGGGCGATATAGCGGCAAAGGCTCCGAGAACAGCTGGAATTATCCGCTTTGAAGACGATATTTCGATTCAGCATATAGTTGACAAATGCCGAGACGACCCGCGCAACGACGGTTGCCCACACGATGGCTGCGCTGGTCGCGACACCATGCGACCATAGGAGTACGAGCGCAGAGAACAGTGCCCAATCCAACAACGATGTGCAGAGCGAAGAGAGCGTGTAGCGCGCAAACGCAGAGAATAAGACACCGAGCACGCGAAGCGAATCAACAACGGGACGGAAATGTGATGCCCCGTTGTCACCCTCGTAGACCGTGGTAATGGGAACCTCGAAGATGCCACCCGCACGCCGCGCCAGCACAAGCATCTCTGTCTCGAACTCATATCCGTCTCGCACCACAGCGAGCATACGGCGCATAAGCGACGCCGGAAGGCCACGTAAGCCCGTCTGCGTATCACTCACATCGACACCGCAGAGCACGCGCATGGCCCCAAGCATAAAATTGTTACCGAGCTTACTGCGCGCAGGAACGCCATTACCGTCGAATCGGCGACAGCCAAGCACCAACGAGTCCTGGTGCAGACCGAGTTCGCGCGCAACGGCGCGGATATCGGCAGGCAAATGCTGACCATCGGCATCTGCCGTGACGGCCCCCGCAACAGTCGGGACCTGTTCCAAGAGATAAGAAAAGGCAGTCTTGAGAGCCGCACCTTTGCCGCGGTTGAGCCCGTGGACAAGAACCGTAGCACCAAGCGCGCGGGCGCGGTCAAACACCATAGAACAGGACGCGCTGCTCCCGTCATCCACCACAACGATCGGTCCCGGCCATCCGAGCACGAGCTCCTCAAGTAGTGCGGCCAGCCGACCACTCGGCTCATACGCGGGAATCACCAAAGCTATCCTATTGTCGATATCTGCCATGATCAAATGGATTCTCCAACATAATGAATCGATTTGCGGACGTCGATTATAACGAAATTGCCTAGCGGTTAAAACAAAAGCCCGAGTGTCGCTGGGACACCCGGGCTCGTGGAAAGGGGTTAATCCTTATTCGGACTTAAGCGGAAACCGCGGCGGAAGCAGTGTTGGTCTCGTCCTCGTCGGTCCATGCATGCTTGGGCATGGGACGGAAGATCTGGAAGAGCATCGCGACCAGCAGCACGATGGCCACAACCGTCCAGATACCAAACTGTCCCAACACAAGCAGGTTATAGAACTGGTTGATGAACAGGCCGATCACCCAAGCAAAGGCGCACTCGTAACCGATGGCAATCGCGAACCACTTGCCGGAATCCATCTGGTTGCGGATGGCACCCATGGCAGCAAAGCACGGAGCGCACAGCAGGTTGAACGCGCCAAAGGCGACGCAAGCGCCCATGGTGGGGAACATGCCGGCAAACGCGGTCCACAGGCTCGGGTCGGTCTCGGCGGCATCAGCCACGGACAGCAGCGAGCCGGCGGTGGCGACGACGTTCTCCTTGGCGACAAGGCCCGAGACGGACAGCGCTGTTGCCTGCCAGGTGCTAAAGCCAAGCGGGGCGAAGATCCAGGAGACCAGGTTGCCGAGCATGGCAAGCACGGAGTAGTCCATGAACTCCTCGGAGATGCCGTCCATCGCGGGCAGGTAGCCAAAGGAACCGTTGTAGCTACCAAAGTTGGACAGGAACCAAACCACGACAGTGGACGCGAAGATGACCGTGCTGGCCTTCTTGATAAAGGCCCAGCAGCGCTCCCACACGTGCAGCGCCCAAGAACGGATCGCCGGGAAGTGGTAGGCAGGAAGCTCCATAACAAACGGCGTCGGGCGACCGGCGAAGAGCTTGGTCTTTTTGAGCATGAGGCCCGAGGCGATGACGGCAAAGACGCCCAGGAAGTAGAAGAGCGGACTGATCCACGCGGCGGTGGTGGAAGAATCGCCGATGATGGAACCCATGAGCAGGGCGATGATCGGCAGCTTGGCGCCACAGGGGATGAACGTGGTGGTCATGACCGTCATGCGACGGTCCTTCTCGTTCTCGATGGTCTTGGTAGCCATGACGCCGGGGACGCCGCAGCCTGAGGACACGAGCATGGGGATGAAAGACTTACCGGACAGGCCAAAGCGGCGGAACACGCGGTCCATAATGAAGGCGACACGGGCCATGTAGCCGCAGTCCTCCAAGAAGGACAGCATCACAAAGAGCAGGAACATCTGCGGCACAAAGCCGAAGATGGCACCCAGGCCGGCGACGATGCCGTCGCAGACCAGCGAATCGACCAGGCCACCGTCCTCGGTGCCGCCCGCCACAAGGGCGTCGTGCACCACGGTGGTGATACCCGGGACATAGGGGCCGTACTGCGCCGGGTCGACCGAGTCGGCATCGTCGCCCGCAGCCTCGACGGCTGCATCGTAGGCGTCGCGGCCCTGACCGAGCACGTACCAACCGTCGGTACCGAAGAGCTGGTCGTTGGTGAAGTCGGTCACCGTGCCGCCCAGAGTAGAAACGGCGATGTAGTACACACAGAACATGATGACCACAAAGATCGGCAGGCCCAGAATACGGTTGGTAACCACGCGGTCGATCTTCTCGGAGGTGCTCATCTTGGCCGGGGCCTTGGTGAGGCACTCATCGATAATGTGCGCGATGACGCCATAGCGTTCACCGGTGATGATAGACTCGGCGTCATCGTCGCAGTCCTGCTCGCACTGAGCGACCAGCTGCTCCACGCGAGCGGCCTTCTCCTTAGTGAGGTTGATGAGCTTGCAGGCGTCCGCGTCGCGCTCAAACAGCTTAACGGCGTAGTAGCGACGCTTGTTGGCGGGAACGCTCGCCGGCAGGTTGTTCTCGATGTGGTCCAGAACGTCCTCGATGGAGGAATCGAACTTGTGCTCCGGCACCTGGCCCTTGGAAGCAGCGGACTTCTTGACCTGCTCGAAGAGCTCCTTGATGCCCTTGTTCTTAAGAGCCGAGATCATCATGACCGGGCAACCGAGCTTCTTGGAAAGCTTGTCCGTGTCGATCTTATCGCCGTTCTTCTCGACCAGGTCGGCCATGTTGAGGGCAACGACCACGGGCAGGCCGGTCTCGATAACCTGAAGCGTCAGGTACAGGTTACGCTCGAGGTTGGTTGCATCGACAACCTGGACGACAACATCGGGCTCGCCGCTCATGAGGTAATCGCGCGAGCACTGCTCCTCGGGGCTGTAGGGGGAAAGCGAGTAGATGCCAGGGAGGTCCGTGATGGTAACGTTCTTGTCGCTTAGGAGCTTGGCCTCCTTTTTCTCAACCGTGACGCCGGGCCAGTTGCCAACGTAGCCGTTGGCGCCGGTGATCAGGTTGAAAAGCGTGGTCTTGCCGCAGTTGGGGTTACCCGCCAGCGCGACATGGATCTGAGAATCCGCCATTCAATCCTTCTTCCTTGTTTGCCCGCGCTGCTTTCTCCGCGCAGGCTGGATAATGTGCTTCAAAGATGCTGCATTAAGTTAGAAAAACCTAACTTTATCTGCAGAAATATGCGCCACGAGTCCTTACTGGACCTCGACGACGGCGGCCTCCTCCTTGCGGATGGAAAGCTCGTAGCCGCGCACGTTGATCTCGACCGGATCACCGAGCGGTGCAACCTTCACGACCTTGAACGAAGTGCCCTTGATGAGCCCCAGGTCCATAAGGTGGCGGCGAAGCGCACCCTCACCGTGAAGCTTGACGATGGTGGAGCTCTCGCCCACCTTAACGTCACCCAACGTCTTCATCCTCTTGTCCCCCTTTCGGTTTTTATGAAATGCTGCAGACTAGCCGACGGTCATGATGTGCATGGCAACCTTGGAATCGATACCAAAGCGTGCGCCCAGCACAGTGACGATGATATTGGCGCCACTCGAGCTCACCACGTGGATTTCGCTGCCCTCGACAAAGCCGAGGTCCTTGAGGTGGTGTTTCATGTCCTCATTGCCCTTTACACGGGACACGCGTACGGTTTCGCCCGCTTTTACCATCGAAAGCGGCATTGCCGGCATCTGCGGTCCGCAAGACATGAGTGGCTCCTAACGTCAGTTCGTCCTCAACATCGACGCGGCAAAAGTTAACCACGTCTATGTTCGCTTTAGTAAACTAACACGTGGTTAACTTTTTGGAAAGGGTCCCCATTCAGATTTCGAAAAAGTTTCCTATACGAAACAAAAGGGCGCGGCAAAGGACCATCCTTTACCACGCCCTGTCATGCTTAAAGCGAGAGATTTCTGATCGACGTGACGCAGGAAGCCTCGTCTACGCCCGAAACGCGGAAGATGATGTCCTCGCCGCACTCGCCGTAGAGAGCCATGAGTCCCATGACATCGCGGCCATCCGTGTGGCGATCGCCGATGCTGACTGACACGTTGCTACGATGCTTGGCAATGATGTCATAGAGCAATGCAACCGGGCGGGCATGTAGTCCCAACGGATCTTTAATCGTCTTTGTAAACTCGACCATGTCCCCTCCCGCGACATCGCACATCGGCCGGCAAAACCCAGCCACGTGGTAGTTATTGTAGCGTTAGATGCTTCTCGAGAGCTCCTCTGAACACCTCGTGGTCAAAAAGTGGCAAATATGAGTACTGTCACCAATTTAGTAGCAGCAAAATCGAAAGCAAATTGCCAACTTTGAGCGATTTGAAGAGGTTGAAAGCCGTCAAACGCCCTTTAAAGGGGGCTAGATAAATTGATTATGAGCCCATTTTCGCTCAGAGCAGGCCGAAAAATATGACACCTCTTTTGCAACAGTACTCATATTTGGCATTTTTTGACCACAGGGTCCAAAACATGTCTCAAAACACAAAAGGAGGGGCCCGAAGGGCCCCTCCTTAGGAAAGGGAATCAAGTTGTTCCTCAGCTGTGAATAAATCCCAGCTTCTACTCCATCATGTCGAGAACAGACGGACGCAGCTCGCTCTCGGCGGCCTCGGGATCGGTCTCGCGCAGGCGGTTGATGTAGCGGTTGTACCACATCACGGCAAGGCCCAGGAAGACAACCACGCCGCCGACGTTGTAGACCAGCGTCAGCCACAGAGGCTGATCGAGCGGAATGGTGCCGCAGATAAGCACGAAGCAGAAGACCACAAGCAGGAATGCAGCAATGACCAGGCCAAAGGTGCGCGAACCCATGCGAAAGCCACGGGGAGCAGCGTCGAAGTTCTTGCGCAACATAAAGTAGGCAAGCAGGATCAGCAGCGGCGGGAGCAGAGCGGTGGCAGCCGTCATGTTGGTGACGATCATGAGCAGGTCGTCGAGGTTACCGGAGCCCAGGGCCGGAATGATCAGGATGGGGACGACGATGGCGAACTGCAGCCAAGCAGCGCGGGCAGGAATGCCATGCTCGTTGAGCTCGACGATCTTGCTACCAAAGACGCCCTTGGGGATCTCGGTGAAGAACACCTTGATGGGAGCGGAGGTCCACATCATGAGGGAGCCCAGCGTAGCGGCGAGTAGGATCAGGCCGATGACGCGCGTAGACACTTCCATGGGAATGCCAAAGTGGGCAAAGACAGCGCCGAACACGTCGAAGATGCCGGTGGAGATGGCAACGCCGCCCTCGGGGATGAACAGGTTGACCAGCAGCGAAGCGCCTGCATACAGAAGGCCGATGGTCAGGCCGGCGATAACGACGGTGCGCACGAAGGCCTTGACGCCGCCCTTGAGATCGTTAAGGAACACGCCGACGGACTCAGCGCCGCCAACGCCCTGGATGATCCAGGCAAGCGTACCGAAGAAGCCCCACGCAGTTGCGAAGTTGCTCATGTCGGGAGCCATGTTAGCGGGAGTAGGAGCCGTAGCGAACTCAACGCCGCCAAAGGCAGCAGCCAGGGACAGCAGGATGAACACGGCGGTCAGGCCGAGAGCCGCGGTCGAACCGAAGGAGGAAATGGAGCCGATCCACTTAGCGCCCTTGGTCGAAACCCACGTGGCGATAGCAAAGACGACGATCTCGATAATGGTGATCCACAGCTGCGAAAGCTCGGCGTTGGCACCAAAGAACACGTAGCTCGCGTAGATGATGACGTTGGGCAGGACGGACGCAAAGAAGAACAGGTTAACGAACCAGTAGCTAAATGCCGTCAGGAACGCCCAGCGACCACCCATCGAGGTCTTAACCCATGCGTACACGCCAGACTCGGAGTCCTTGTTGAGGCCGACGAACTCGGCGGTAACCAGGGTATAGGGGACAAAGTACAAAAGCGTGGCGAAGAAGAACGACGGCGCAGCTGCCAAGCCGATGGCCGCGTTGTTGTTGATGATGTTCTTGATACCGAACACGGCGGCGACCGTCATGCCCAGCAGAGCGAACGAACCAATCGTTCCTCGTTTTTCAGAGCTCATAAGCCCTCCCAATCATCTGTTAAATGTCATCTAAAACCGTCCGAGCTGCAAGTGCAAACACGGACGGCGCACCTGCTAAGGGGAATGGGGAAAAGGGAGTCAACAAAGCCATCCCCCTTAACGGCGCGAAGCAAACGTCCAGGCGGACGAATACTACTTGTTGGGGAAGGAATAACCTTCGACCGTCACGCGCAGTACCACGACGCGGGGATCCGCGGCATCGGCCACGACACGGTAGGCCTCGTCAATTTCGACGACGGCAACGCCGCCGGCGGGAATCGTCACGGTCTCCCCCGCCCCCTCAAAGCGCTCGCGATCATCGATATCGCTGTAAGCGCGGGTGCAGGTGAGGCCTGCCTTGGGGGCAACCTCGACGGTCAGGTCGCCGTCGAGCGGAGCGAGCACGGCATGGTAGCGACGGTGACCGACCAGATCGGCGGTAGCCGCCTCGTGAGCGTTCACCCACCAATACACCAGCGAGTCGCCGATGGAGTACGCCACATCGTGCTGCAGTTCAGAAACGCCGTCGAGCGCCTGTCCGGTACGCATCCACTTCTTGACGGACTTCATCTGAGCGTCGAAATCGGCGCGCGAGTTAAAGACATGCATGACTTATGCCTCCTTAATGGGTGCCAGTGCCTGAGCCAGATCGGCAGACGTCAGCGGTCGCAGGGACACCTCAAAGCTGAAGCTCTCAAAACGGGTGCGATAGGAATCGAGCACCTCGGAACCCCAAGAGTTCGAACCAAGGCCGAGCAGCTGGTCGTTGATGTTGACCGTAACCGTGTCGCCCTTGACAAGGTCGTAGACGTGCTTGGCGTTATCGATGGCCTCGCAGCTATAGGGCCATGCCGAGAACGAGAACGGATTGGAGGCAGCGTCAGCCGGACGCGTCACCAGCACGCCGTCACCGTGGCTAGAGCGCAGGGCAACCCAGCGGGTACCCTCGCGGTTGGCACAATCCTGGGGCATGACATACGGCGTGAACATGTCGTCGACCGTAGTGCGGTAATGACCGACCGGGTTGGCGCGCAGCGAGTCCGGATAGTTCTCGCCCGGGCCGTGGCCATACCACTCGACGGCACGATCGCAACCGGGGACCTCAAAGGAGATGCCGATGCGCGGGATGATATCCGAGTAATCGCCGTAGGGCTCGCCGGAAACCTTGAGGTCGACGCGACCGCTCGGAAGCACGGTGTAGACAAGCTCGACGCGCATGCCGAACGCACGGACGGGAGGAGCAATGCGTTGGCTCACGGTAACGGCGACCGCATTGCCGTCCTGCTTCCAAGAAACCTTGCGGGTGGACGTCTGCATTACATCGATGAAGTTGTCCTTCCACAGGGAGTCGTACTCCTGGGCGTGGTTGTCGACGAGCGGATGCCAAAAACCAACCTGGGGGCCAGAGGCCATGACGTCGCGGCCGGATGCCTTCCACTCGCTCACGGTGCCGTTTACCTTGCTGAAGGTCAGCTCGCCGTTGAGGGAGTGAATGCGAATCTCCTGCTCAGTCTCCTCGACCGTAAGCTCAGGACGAGTGGGAGCCGCGATGGCCGGCGCCGGATGGTTTGCGATGGCAAACTGGCTTGCGCCCAGTTGGAACATCGGCTCGCACCAGACGTGAGCGGCCATGGTGTAGGCGCGCACGGTCAGCAGGGTCTCGCCTACCGCGGCCTCGCGAATCACCAGCGGAAGCTTGACGGACGCGCCGGGGGCAACCGCGCCGGGCATGAGCGTCTTGCGGCAGACCACGTCGCCGTCCACCAGGGTCTCGGCCGACAGGCAGACATCCTCGAGAGTGGTGAACCAACGCTTGTTGGTGACGGTCAGCTCGCCCGCCTCGGCATCGTAGGCCATGCGAACCGGGCAGATGACCTGACCATACTCAGTGAGGCCCGGGCTCGGCTGCTGCCAGGGGAACACCATGCCGTCGATGCAGAAGTTGCTGTTGTTGGGGTAGTCGCCGTTGTCGCCGCCATACATGTCGTAGGCAACGCCGTCCTCGGTCACAGCAGCCAAGCCGTGGTCGCACCATTCCCAAATGAACTGGCCCTGGATGCAATCCCAGCGATCGAAGACCTCCTGGTACTCGGACAGGCCTCCGGGGCCATTGCCCATGGAGTGACCGTACTCGCAGTTGATGCGCGGCTTGGGGAACGGATGTTCACCAAAGTCGTTCATCTGCGACACACGGGAGTACATGGTGGAGATAACGTCGACGGTATCAGCGTTGCGGTCCTCCTCGTAGTGGACCGGACGACCATCGAGCTCGTGAGCCTTGGCATACATTGCACGGATGTTGCAGCCATAGCCGCTCTCGTTGCCCATCGACCACATAATGATGCAGGCGTGGTTGCGCTCCTGCATCACCAGGCGCTCAATGCGGTCGACGTAGGCCGGCTCCCATGCCGGGTCGTCGGTGACCAGGGCGATATTGCCGATATTCTCGAAGCCGTGGCTCTCCATATCGGTCTCGGCGACCAGCATGATGCCGTACTCGTCGCACAGCTCGTAGAAGCGCGGGTCGTTGGCGTAGTGGGACGTGCGCACCGCGTTGATGTTGTGCTGCTTCATGAGCTCCAGGTCGCGGCGCATGCGATCGAGGCCCACGGCGCGGCCCTTGTGATCGTCGTGATCGTGGCGGTTGACGCCATGCATCTTAAAGTAAGTGCCGTTGAGGTAGATATGATTGCCCTCGACCGTCACCTCGGCAAGACCCTGGCGATGCGGGACGTACTCGCTCACCTTGTCGCCGTCGTAGACCTCAAACGTAAGGTCGTAGAGGAAGGGGTCCTCGGGATTCCAGAAGTGGGCATCGGTCACGCTGCACTCGGCATGGCCGTCGACGCACTCGCCCGCAGCCACCACGTTCTCGCCATCGCTGAGCGTATACACAACGCGGGTAGCGCCCTCGGCCACCGTATCGAGCGTAATCAGAGCGGTATCGCCCTCGCGGTGCGTGCGGAACCTAAAGTCGACCAGGTGCGCGGCGGGACGCTGCACAAGGTACACATCGCGGAAAATGCCCGAGGCCCACCACATATCCTGGTCCTCGATATAGCTGCCATCGCTGTACTGCAGGACCTTGACCGCAAACAGGTTGTCGCCCTCGACGAGCGCGTCGGTCACGTCGAACTCGGCAGACAGGCGCGAGCCCTTGGTCATGCCGATAAACTGGCCGTTGACGTACAGCTCGCCATAGCTCTCGATGCCGTCGAAGCGAATGATCTCGCGAGCGCCGGCGGGAACAGCGGGAAGATTGACGATGCGCTGGTAGACGCCCGTGGGGTCGTCGGAGGGAACGAACGGCTGGTCCACCGGGAACGGGAAACCCTCGTCGGTATAGGCAAGATTGCCATAGCCGTCCACCTGCCACAGGTGCGGAACCTCCACGTGATCCCACTCGGGCTTGTACGTGGAGAGTTCCTCGTTGGAGACGGCAGCGGGGCCCTCAAAGAGGCGGAACTGCCACGAGCCGGACAGCTGGACAAACCCGCGCGACAGCTCGCGGCTGTACGTTGCAGCGAGATCGGCGGTCTCGTAACCCATAAAGTACGCATGGGGTGCCAGGCGGTTCCTGTGGGTGAGCGCTTGGTTTTCCCAATCGTTAATGGCGTCCATGGTGATGCTCCTTCGTCATCGTAGTGATTCTTGTGCAACCGGTTGTCCTTATCTTACGGGCGATGTAAAAAACTGTGCAACCGGTTGTCCGCTGAACGGTCGATTTGGCCGGGTTAACGGTGCAACCGGTTGTACAATCGCAACACTTATGTCACCCTGAGTATCGAAACTCAGCGCAAGACATCGTTCTTAAGCTCGTAGGCAACCTCCACGCCCGCTGATATCTCACCCACACGAGACGTATTCGATTCCGGCTTGGTTGCAAAACGACACCGGTCACCGGATATCATGAACGCTGTTCAGGCGCACTATAGTAAGCTGTATTCGCACTAGCCCGTATCAGTGACAACATCGACCGCATTTTCCAGGAGACGCCATGACCCAACCAGTTCGCACCGCACCTACGCTTGCCGAGGTTGCCGCAGCTGCCGGCGTGTCGCGCTCCACGGCATCGCGCGCCCTCAACGATTCGCCCCGCATTAGCGAGGAAACCAAAAAGCGCGTCCGCGCGGCGGCCAAGGAAGTCAATTTTGTCCCCAACGCTCGTGGCCGAGCGCTCGCTGTCGGGCGCACGGAAATCATCGCCGTGCTCGTGACCGAGCCTCTGAGTGAACTCTTCAGCGACCCCACCTATAGCGAGTTTTTGAGCGGCATTACCGAGGAACTGTCGGAGTCGTCCTATCTGCCCGTTATCTTGCAGGCGTCTTCTACGCATGAGCGCAACCGCGCACGCGAGCACTTTGAGCGCCGCTCGTTCGACGCCGTGATCGACGTCTCTCCCTACAAAGGCAGCGAGCTGCTCGAGGTGCTGCGCGAGCTGGGCGTACCCACCGTGTTGTGCGGCCAGCTCGAGGGCCACCCCTATCGCGATGTGTTCTCGACGGTCTACTCTGACGACGAAGAGGGCGGACATTTTGCGGCACTCGCCATGAAGGATCGCGGGCGCAAAGATATCGTCGCCGTGTTGGGACCGCAAGACAACCCCGCTGTTGCCGACCGCCTGCGCGGCTACCGCGCCGTCTTGGGCGAAGACCTCCCAGACGCAAACGTTATCTATACCGGCTGGAACAGCGGAGACGGCTATCAGGCCATGCACCAGATCCTCGCGCGCGAGATTGCTTTCGATGGCGTGCTCTGCGGATCGGACCGTATCGCGGCTGGCGTCATCACCGCACTCAACGAGGCAGGCCTATCCGTTCCTGCGGACGTTTCTGTCGTCGGCTTCGACGATCACGAGATTGCGGCGCGCTGCGTCCCCGCGCTCACGACCGTCCGCCAGCCCCTGCGCGAAGAAGGACACATGGCCGCCAACATTGCGCTCGACATGATCAAGGGTGCCGAGCCCACCACCTCCGTGATGCACATGCAGCTGATCCAGAGAGACTCGCTATAAGAAACTGGGGGCAGGCTTTCCGCCAGACAGTTGTTGCGGAAAGCCTGCCCCATTATTTTGCCGAATTCTGGGTCGCGCTTTCCCAGAGGACCCCCTTTGGGAAAGCGCGACCCCTTCTGGACGCAAATTCCGGGTCGTAGTTTCCGCGACGCACGACGGCAAGCCTCCAAACCATGACGTTACGACATAAAAAACGAGGGAAGGCACGTGTCCTTCCCTCGTTGCGGGCAATATGTAGCCGCTCGCCTACATCAGGCGCAGGCTGACGTCCTTGAGCTGGGCGCCACTAACGGCACTCGGGGCGCCCGACATGAGGTCGGAGCCGCTGGCCGTCTTGGGGAACGCCATGACGTCGCGGATGGAGTCGGAGCCGGTGAGCAGCATGCACACGCGGTCCAGGCCCAGAGCGAAACCGCCCATCGGGGGCGCACCAAACTTGAGAGCCTCCATGAGGAAGCCGAACTGCGACTCGGCGCGCTCCTCGGTAAAGCCCAGGAGCTTGAGCATGGACATCTGCATCTCGGCGTTGTGGATACGCATACCACCGCCGCCGGCCTCAAAGCCGTCCATGACAAAGTCGTAGGTGCAGGAACCGGCTGCCAGCGGATCGGCCTCAATCTTGGCGATGTCGGTCTCGGTCGGCAGGGTAAAGGGCTGATGCTCGGCAGCGTAAGCCTTGCGGTCCTCATCCCAGTGGAACAGCGGGAAGTTGACGACCCACAGGAAGTCGTGGCCCTCGCGCTTGATCTCGAGCGCGTTGGCCATGTGGGAGCGCATGCCGCCCAGGATCTCGTCAGAGAGCAGGCGCGGGCCGGCGGCGAACATCACAAGGTCGCCGGGCTCGACGTCCATGCGCTCGCGCAGAGCCGCCATCTCCTCGTCCGAGAAGAACTTGACGATGGGGCTGTTGATGGAGCCGTCCTCGCGGAAGGCGATCCAAGCCAGGCCCTTGGCGCCAAACGTGGAGGCCACGCCGGCGAGCTTATCGATCTTGGCACGTGCCCAGGCACCGGCGCCCTTGGCGTTGATGGCCTTGACGACAGAGCCCTCCTCGTTTGCGGCGGTCGCAAAGACCTTGAACTTGGAGTTGGCGAAGATGTCGGTCAGGTCGACCAGATGCATGCCATAGCGGGTATCGGGCTTGTCGGAGCCATAGGTGTCCATGGCCTCCCAGTAGTCCATGCGACGCAACGGCGTGGGCATCTCGACGCCCATGCGGCCGAAGGCATCGGCCAAGACCTCTTCGAGCGCGCTCATAACGTCGTTCTGGTCCACGAAGGACATCTCGATATCGACCTGGGTGAACTCGGGCTGACGGTCGGCACGCAGGTCCTCGTCGCGGAAGCACTTGGCGACCTGGTAGTAGCGCTCAACGCCACCGACCATAAGCAGCTGCTTCAGGAGCTGCGGGGACTGCGGCAGGGCGTAGAAGTTACCCGGCTGAATACGGCTGGGAACGATGAAGTCGCGGGCGCCCTCGGGCGTGGACTTAAACAGGGAGGGCGTCTCGACCTCCATGAACTCACGGTTGTGCAGCGCCTCGCGAATGGCAAAGGTAAAGTCGGAGCGCAGCTTGAGGTTGGCCATCATCTTGGGACGGCGGAGGTCCAGATAGCGATAACGCAGACGGGTGTCCTCGCTGGTCTCGATGCCGTCCTCGATCTGGAACGGCGGGGTGACAGACGTGTTGAGCACCTCGGCGTGGTCGGTCAGGACCTCGATCTCGCCGGTCGCGAGCTTGGCGTTGGTGGTCTCCTCGCCACGGGAGCGCACGACGCCGTGGATCTTGATGGGCCACTCGGGACGCATGGTCTCGGCGATCTTAAAGGCATCGCCGTCGGAGTGCTCGGGGTCGAAGGTGAGCTGCGTGATGCCCTCGCGGTCGCGAAGGTCGCAGAAAATAAGGCCACCGTGGTCGCGGCGACGGCTCACCCAACCGGTGAGGGTGACCTCTTCGCCCACGTTCTCGAAGCGAAGCTCGCCGCAGGTACGGGTGTGCATGGAATGCTCGTCAATGGGACGGGTCTGGCTCATACCAGTGATCCTCCTTTATGGATCTGTGCCGCCCCGTGTCGTTCCGGGCGGCGTCGTACAGATTTGCCCAGCCTGCGTAAACCGCGCAGCCGGACATGGCGTTCTATCTTATCGCACCCGCGTCGATGTGCCGCGAAAAAGTGGCTCCTGCCCAAAGACTTGACGGAGACGAAACAATTGACGCGGCCTGGCCGTCGCCAAGGCGCGCCGCGTGCGACAATGTGCCCCAATACAACTGCACTCGGAAAGGCCCGCCATGACTGCACGCCTCATCGTTATGGATATCGACTCCACGCTCATCAACCAGGAGGTCATCGACCTGTTGGGCGAGGAGGCCGGCGTAGGCGAGCAAGTGGCGAAGATCACTGAGCGCGCCATGCGCGGCGAACTGGACTTTAAGCAGGCACTCGAGGAGCGCGTGGGGCTGCTTGCCGGCTTGGATGAGAGCGTGTTCGAGCGCACCTTTGAGCGCGTGACGTTTACCCCCGGCGCGCTGGAGCTTGTGCGCTCGGCGCACAGCAAGGGCTGGAAGGTCGGCGTGGTAAGCGGCGGCTTCCACGAGGTCGCCGATAAGATCGTGGCCGCCGCGGGTATCGACTTTTGCCTGGCTAACCGCCTGGAGGTCGTGGACGGCAAGCTCACCGGTAAGCTGGCGGCAGACATTGTGACCAAGGAGTCCAAGCTCATCCAGCTGCTGGACTGGGCGGTTGAGTGCGGTGTCGATATGGCCCACACGGTCGCTATTGGCGACGGGGCAAACGACATCCCCATGATTCAGGCCGCGGGCACGGGCATCGCGTTTTGCGCCAAGCCCAAGACGCGCGAAGCCGCCCCATTTGCCATCGACGAGCGCAACCTGATGCTCGCCATGGACATCATCCTGCGTGACTAGCAAGTTCGCCCAACAATCAAATCAACTCCGCTATATCTAGTTTCCGAACGATTTTGTTCTAATGTTCGGAAACTATCTTTCTCGTGCTAGACTTTGCACCGTCGAAAGGAACATATATGGATAAGCGAGATCTTGAGCAATTGCTGAGCGATGTTGCCGGCGGAGCAGTCACCCCGGCTGTCGCCCTTACGCGCATCCAGACGGCGCCGACCGCCGATCTGGGTTTTGCGCAGCTCGATCTTTCGCGCGGGGTGCGCCAGGGAGCCGGCGAGGTTGTCTACGGTGCGGGTAAAACCGCCGAGCAGATTGCCGCCATTATCGAAGCGCTGCGCGATGCTGGCCAGGAGCGCATCCTGGTCACGCGCCTGGACAGCGAAAAAGCAGCCCGCACCTCGGAGCTCCTCGACAACGGCATCGACCTGGGATATGTCCCGGACGCACAGCTCGCCCTCGTGGGCGGCAAGCCCTCCCCCACCGGTAACGGACGCATCGTCGTCGCCTGCGCCGGCACGAGCGACTTGCCCGTCGCCGAGGAAGCCGCGTTGACGGCCGAGTTCTATGGCAACGAGGTCGACCGCCTCTACGACGTAGGCGTCGCCGGCCTGCACCGCTTGCTCGCGCATGCCGAGGAACTTGCCCAGGCGCAGGTGGTCATCGCCATCGCCGGCATGGAAGGCGCGCTGGCGAGCGTTATCGGCGGCCTGGTGAGCTGTCCGGTCATTGCCGTTCCCACCAGCGTGGGCTACGGCGTGAGCTTTGGTGGCGTAGCCGCACTGCTCGCCATGCTCAACTCCTGCGCCAGCGGCGTTTCGGTCGTCAATATCGACAACGGCTTTGGTGCCGCATACCAGGCAAGTCTTATCAATCATCTGAGCGCCGGCACACCCCGCGCCCGCTAAGGAGCATTCCATGTCCAACCATCAGCATACGCTTATCATCGACGGCACCTCGGGCATCAGCGGCGATATGACCGTCGCGGCCCTGCTCGACCTGGGCGCCAGCGAGGAGCATCTGCACGAGCAGCTCGCCACGCTGCCGGTCGACGGCTTTTCGATTGCCGTGACGCGCGTAAACAAGCACGGCATCGACGCCTGCGATTTCGATGTCCAGCTTGCAGAGGAGCTCGAGAACCACGATCACGATATGGCCTGGCTCTACGGCAACGAAGCAGCTGTCGAGCATATGCACGAACACGAACACCACCATCATGACCATGGCGAGCACGAGCACTGCCACGACCATGACCATGAGGCCCACGGTCATGGCCACGAGGGCCATCATCACGCCCACCACCATCACCACCGTTCTTTGGCGGACGTCACCGCCATCATCGAAGGCTCGCAGCTAAGCGATGGCGCCAAGCGTCGTGCGCTCGCCATCTTTACCGCGCTCGCCGCCGCCGAGGCCAAGGCCCACGGCAAAACGCCCGAGACCGTCATGTTCCACGAGGTAGGCGCCGTCGATTCCATCGTCGACGTCTGCTCTGTCGCCATCTGCCTCGATGACCTGGGTATTGAGGACATCGTGGTCGAATCGCTCTCTGAGGGCCACGGCACCATTCGCTGCGCCCACGGCCTCATGCCCATTCCCGTCCCCGCTGTCGTCAACCTGTGCCAGGCGGGCAATATCGCCCTCACGCCTGCACCGGTCGCCGGCGAGCTCGTGACGCCCACGGGCGCCGCCATCGTCACCGCGCTGCGCACGTCCGACCAACTGCCCTCACGCTACCGCATCGAAGCCGTCGGCTACGGCGCCGGCAAGCGCCCCTACGAGGGTTGTTCCGGTACGCTCCGCTGCCTGCTCGTTCACGCGGACGCCTAGCCATGGATGCCCGCAAGGCAAAAAGCCGCGCCGCCATCGTTACGACGTTCTCCGAGCTGCTGCGCGAAGAGGACTACGGCAAGATCACCGTCGGTGACATCATCGCTCGCGCCCATGTGGGTCGGGCCACGTTCTACGGCCTCTTCAAGAGCAAAGATGACCTACTCGCTGAGCTCGTGTGCGATATCTGCACCCATGCCCTCGACGATGACGGTACGCCCCTCGACGACCCACTCGTGCAGGTCGAGCATATCCTCAACAACCTCTGGGAGCGCCGCCAGGGCGTACGCGCCCTCGTAGCCGGCGCCGGCTCACGCGTCTTTGCCGACTGCTTACGCAAGACCATCATGTCACGAGCAGCCGAAACCGTCCCCGTCGACCCCACAGGCCCCGCCGGCACCATGGACCGCAGCTTCCTACTACACCACATAGCCTCAAGCTTCGTAGCCACCGTCCAATGGTGGGCCTGGCACAACTTTCAAGCAGACAAAGCCGACGTAGCCAAAGACTACCTCTCAGCCATAAAACCCCTCTTCAACTAAGTAAACTCCTCATCCCAAAGTTCCGCCCTCATCTCAAAGCCCCGCCCCAACCCAAAGCACAATCCATCCCAAAGTGTCAACAGCAGCCCAACGCCCCTACCAGCAACAAGCCCCTCCCATCCAAATTCAGATATATATGTTGGGTTGCTTGCACGAACGCAACGAAGACCCCGCAGCCGTCCGCATGGGGTAACTTCCCAGCGCACTCCGCAGGACGCAAAAAGGCTCGCCGCACAAAGTGCGCAGCGAGCCTTTTTGCATGTCCGAGGACGCGCTGGGAAGTTACCCCATGCGGACGGCGAACAACCTATGTAGCCTTGGACTAGAACATGCCCAAGAAACCGTGCACAAACAGTGCGGCCAGAGCGGCACCGATAAACGGAGCGATGCCAGGAACAAGCAGGCCGTACTTCCAGTTGTTGTCGGCCTTGTTCTTAATCGGCAGAACCTGATAGGCCATGCGAGGACCAAGGTCACGAGCCTGGTTCATGGCGAAGCCGGTGATGCCGCCCATGCCCATGCCAACGGCCCAAACGATCAGGCCGACGCAGATGGCGAGCATCAGAACGTTCTCGCCGGCGCGGCTAGCGGCAGCAAGGATGGCGCTGATGAACACGAAGGTGCAGATAGCCTCGCAGAAGAAGTTGCGGGCATAGTTGGTGCCCTCGGTGGTGGGGTTGGTCGAGAAGATGTTGCGCTGGGCAATGGGGTCGACGACGCCCTCGGAAGCCTTGAACTCATCGGCATACATAAGCCAAGCGATTACGGCGCCCACAAAGCCGCCGAGCATATCGGCAATCATGAAGGGGATGCAGCTGCTCCACGGCACCAGGCCTACGATGCACTGGGCAAGCACCATAGCCGGGTTCATGCACACGGCGCCGCCAAAGACAAACAGGCAGACCGAGATGCCAAAAGACCAGGTGGTGATGGCAAACATATGGCCGGAGCCCTGATACTTAGTGCCCTTGAGCACGGTATCGCAGTGCACGCCCACGCCAAAGATGATCATGAGGGCCGTTGCGCCGAATTCGCAGAGGAGTTTGGTAAGCATAAAACCTTATCTTTCTTGTCGGTTATAAACGATTCGTTTAGGCCGCGTACTAGTGCTGCGCGACGACAACGCCCAGGCCATCGGGAATGACGGCAACCTTGGCATCGGCACCCTTCATCTCAAAGGCGAGCTTGAGCGCCTCCTCGAGGGTGTTGACCGGCGTCATGTGCATATCCTTGATCATCTGGTGATCGCACAGGTCGGTGACCATGATCACGGGGTGATGCGCCAGGATGCGGGCAAAGATCTGACTCGTCCACTGGTCGGGCAGGGTCTCGTCCTTAGGACGGTCGATGCAGGCGCGCTCAAACTCTGCCGGATCGTTGTCGGCGATGTTGTGATAGAAGCCCTCGCCACCGTGACCGTCGGCGCAACCGGCGACATCGATGATCACGCCGCCCTCGGGAAGCGTGGCCTCGGCAGCGCACATGCCCTTCACGGCCTGATAGATGTTCTGGTCGAGCGGGTAGCCGCCGTTGGTGGTGATGGCAATCTCGCACTCGACGGGCTCAACGCCGGCAAGGCTCTTCACGAACTCGCAGCCGGCCTCGTGCGCCTTGTGGATGTCGCCGGCAAAGGAGCCGATGACCTCGTGCTTGCCGTTGAGCACCACGTTAAGCACAAAGGCAAGGTGAGCCATCTCGGCAGCGGCAAACATATCCTCGTTCACGTGGTTGTGGCACAGGTTGCCGGCACGCGAATGGGAATCGTTCACAAACTGACCGTTGTGGTTGTACATGATGGTCTTGTAGCTGGCAATGCCGGGCAGCACGGACTTGCGGCTGCCAGAGAAACCGGCAAAGAAGTGCGGCTCAATAAAGCCCTCGGCAAGCAGCAGATCGCAATCGGCGGCAATCTTGTTGATGATGCACTCGCCGCCAGAAGGCAGGGTGCCGATCTTTTTCATCATGCTGTCGTCAGTCGCGACGTGCATAACGATTTCCTCGTTGGCAACGATCTCCTCGCCGTACTTGTTGACGAGCTCCTCGTGCGTCGACGGACGATGCATACCCGTAGCAACCAGAATGCGAACGCGTGCCTCAGGCGCAGCGGAGTGGATGTGATGCAGCAGAATAGGCATCGTCACACGCGAGGGAACGGGGCGCGTATGGTCGGAGCTAATGATGACGATATCCTTCTTGCCAGCACAAAGCTCCTCGAGCGAAGGTGAGCCATAAGGGTTGGCAAGCGACTCCTCTACCAGCTCTTCCTGCGATTTTGTAGTCTTAAACTCGTTTTGATGACCTTCCATCACACCCGCGAAGTTCTTATCCTCGAGCTCTAGATGCAACGTCTTATGGTCAAACGGTAGTTCACATTCAAACAATGACGAGCGCCCTCTTCCTTTCAACTGACACACTAGATAAACCGTTGGAAGGATACGCCGCTCACCGAAAAACACCACCGTCCACCGAGTCGTTAACACAACGTTCATATTTGACCCACAACAAAACGGCCGCGATCCCAAACGGGACCGCAACCGCCTGTAAAAGACACAATAGACAGGATGACTTACGCAGCGCCGAGGCAAACATCTACCCCGAGATGTACGCACGTAAGCCATTTTGCATAAATGCGTTAATTAATTGCATAAAATGGTGCATGGATTTCAAACCGTACCAGGGTAGTACCCTCCGGAGCGTGCATTTTTGCGAGTATTCAGTATCGCGGGATAAGATTTTGGTGTCAAAAGTCTTTCAAAAGGTAGATAGTCCTCATGACTCGTCCCATCTGGATAGCATGCGGCGAGAAACCAGCCATATACGGGCATCGCCAAGGCCCAATTGTCGTGCAAAAGCATCAACAAAGGTAGCGAAAGCCGGCTATGGCCTTATGCATCAATCTTTGGCTGCTGAAAACTCCGTTTTTTGCACGTCGCCCCAAGCACCACCCTCAGCCAACGGCCAATCCGCCGAAAACCGGACATCGTAGGGCCCGCCATTAGTTTACTTTTAGGCACACTCCACAGGACGCAAGAAGCCCTCGCCGCACGAAGTGCGCAGCGAGGGCTTCTTGCATGTCCGAGGACGTGCCTAAAAGTAAACTAATGGCGGACCCGGACGACTACAGGGCTATCGATTACCCCGTGTTCTGCAGTCCTGCCGAGACGCCGGTCACAGTCGAAAGAATCAGGCTCATGTACTCGGCCTTCTTCTCCTCGGCCATCTCGTCCTGGTTCATACGCACCTCACGAAGGGCGCGGACCTGGGCGATGGACAGGGCGTCGACGTAGGGGTTGCGCACGCGAACAGCGCAGCCGAGCACGCGACGACGCTGCAGCGGCCATTCATCACCGACGATGGCAAGGACCCACTTACGCGTGAGCTGCATCTCGGTAAAGACCTTCTCGGACAGATCCTGGCGATCGCCCAGGTGCAGATACATCTTGGCGATGCGCTGATCGGTCTTGGCGATCGACATCTCGATGTTGTCGATGAACGTGCGGAAGAACGGCCACTCCTGGTAGGCAGCCTTGAGCTGGTCAAGGTCACCAAGCTGCTCGCAGGCGGTGCCCAGGCCGTACCAAGCGGCCAGGTTAATGCGTGCCTGGCTCCAGCTGAAGATCCACGGAATGGTACGCAGGTCGTCGAGCGACTTGGCGCCCAGGCCGCGCTTAGCGGGACGCGAGCCGATCGGCAGCAGACCGACTTCGGTCAGCGGCGTCACGGTCGAGAACCACGGTGTAAAGTCCTCGGTGTTCAGCAGGTCCAGATAGCGCTCGTGGCTTGCAGCGTTAAGCTTCTCGGCCATATCCCAGAACTTCTGCGTGGTCTCTGTGTTGGTCTTCTCGACACTCGGGGCCGACTGCAAAAGCGTTGCGGCGGCAACGGACTCAACATGGCGCTGAGCCAGCGTGCGGTTGCCGTAACGGGCAAAGATGACCTCGCCCTGCTCGGTGAGCTTAAAGAAGCAGTTGACCGAACCCTTGGGCTGCGCCAGCACGGCCTTGTTGGCCGGGCCGCCGCCACGGCCAACGGCACCGCCGCGACCGTGCATGAGCACCAGGTCGATATCGTTCTTCTCGGCCCACTTGGCAATGCGCTCCTGCGCGGAATGCAGCGCGAGCATGGCCGTGGTAGGACCGGCGTCCTTGGAGGAGTCGGAATAGCCCAGCATAACCTCCATGCGGCGGTTGGTCTGGGCAAGACGCTTCTGCACCACGGGCAGCGTAAGCATCTGGTCGAGCACGTCGACGCAGCCCTCGAGGTCCTCGAGCTGCTCGAATAGCGGGATCACGTCGAGCTCGGGGACATCTTCCTCGTGTGCGAAGGACAGGTGGGCCAGCTCGAAGACGTCAGCCACATGCTGGGCGCTCTTGGTAAACGAGATGATGTAGCGGTGCGCCATCTTCTTGCCGTAGCGCTTTTGGATGGAGCCGATGGCACGGAAGGTATCGATGACTTCGCGCGTCATGGGCTGCAGGTCGCCATGGATACCGTTCTCGTGGATATCCTTGAGGGCGCGGGCATGCACCACGGAGTGCTGACGGAACTCCATCTCGACCATATGGAAGCCGAAGGACTCGACTTGCCAGATGATGGTCTGGACCGGGCCGTAGGCGGCACGGACGGCACCGCAGGCGGCCAGCGAACGCTGGACGACGCGCAGGTCATCCAGGAACTCGTCGGCGCTGTGGTACATGGTGTCGGTGATACGGCGCACGGTGGCGTTCAGACGGTCGGCCATGACGAGCATGACGGCGCGATGCGGCTCGTGCTCGGAGATCAGCTCGGCGCGGGCCGTGTACCGAGGGCTCATCTCGACCTGATGGTTCCACAGGTTAATGAGCTCGGCCGACGGCTTGCTGTAGGTAGCCTCGAGCGTGAGGTTGCGGCCGATGTGGCGGCACTTGTCCTCGAGCTTGAGCACCATGTGCGTAAAGTACTTGGCGGCGACCTCACGGCTCACCTTGGCGGTGACGTTGGGGTTACCGTCGCGGTCGGAACCGATCCAGCTGCCGGGATGGAAGAACGCCGGGCACAGCGGCGGCACAGTACCGGCCTTGTCGCCCAGCACCCAATCGTCAAAACGACGATAGATAACGGGGATAACGTCGAACAGCGTGTTATCGAAGATGTCGATGATGGTATCGGCTTCCTCGACCGGCGTGGGCTTCTTGAGCGCGATGGGGCTCGTACGCACCAGGGCGTCGATCTCCTGCAGCATATGGCGCTCGTTCTCCACCAGGTCGGAGCCGCCCAGACGCGGACGCTCCTCCAGCAGGTTGGAGATACGGCGGATCTTGCCCTCGACGGCCTTACGACGGGCCTCGGTGGGATGTGCGGTAAAGACAGGGTGGAACTCGAGCTTGTCGAGCAGCTCGTTGGCACCCTCGACACCCAGCTCATTCACCAGCTGGTGATAGGCAACGGTAAGCTCGTTGGCAGGATCGACCTCGGTATCGGTCGACGCACCGGCCTCGCGCTCGCGCAGCTGCGCCACACGGTAGTTCTCCTCCGACAGGTTTGCCAGATGGAAAAAGCTCGTAAAGGCGCGGACAATGACCTGCTGCTTATCGAGCGGCAGGCTGTCGATCAAATCGACGACCTCACGAAATGCCACGGCAGTGGGCTCGTCGGCGGTGGGCACGCCCTGCTCGTCGACGGCTTCGTCGGCAGCGCAGGTACCGGGGTTGCCGGCATTGACCACAATCTCGGCTGTCAAAATCTTGTCGAACAGGTCCGCGATCTCGGGATCATACTCGCTAAGCACACGGCGCTCCAGGCGCAAGAACAGCGCCAGATTGTCGCGCAGCTCCTCGGGGATCTCGATCTCGGCGAGACGCTCCCTGGACTCGGCATTCGAGCCGATTCGGTTAACGAGGCGGTTGACCACGGCAGCGACGCGCGCCGCGGCTTCGGGTACAGACTGGTTGCTTAGGTTCTCAGCCACGTTTCCTCCCATTCCTCCTTCTATGCACGTAACATGCGGTATTCATTATAGGCGCTTGAGAAATACTTTCGACACTGATTGCGCTTTACCACACAAAAGTATTTTCTGCATTGCAAAGGTTTTTGCCCTAAATGGTCGTATTTCTCGGTGGGCGGCATACGTAAACGGGGGCATTCCGCATAAATGCGAAACACCCCCGTAACAATCGCTCGCCGCAAGCGGGACGTGTCAGCGGACCCGCAGCTCAAAAAGATGCGCTACAGGCGCTCGCGAACCGCCTCGACGACGTTGGCCAGATCGGCAAGGACCTCTTCGTGGCTCTCCATGTCGCGCACCTTGACCTTGCCGGCGGCAAGCTCGTCGCCACCCAGGACCAAGATGAGCTTGGCGCCTACCTTATCGGCCTGCTTAAACTGGGCCTTAAGCGAACGGCCCTGATAGTCGGCCTCGGTCACGATGCCTGCGGCGCGAAGCTCCTGCGTAATGGCAAAGACGTTCTGGCGCAGTTCCTTGCCGGCGTTGGCGACATAGACGCACGGGGCCTCCTCGGCACCCAGATCGCTGCCAAAGGCCTGCAGGGCCAGCAGGGCGCGCTCAAAACCGACGGCAAAGCCGACGCCCGCCGTGGGCTTGCCACCCTCGAGCTCGACCAGACCGTCGTAGCGGCCGCCGCCGCCGATGGAGCCGACGCCGGCGCCGGGGGCCTCGACCTCAAAGACAGTACGGGTGTAGTAGTCCAGGCCGCGCACCAAGGTGGGATCCTCGACATACTCGATACCGGCGGCATCCAGATAGCGCTTGACCTGCTCGTAGTGCTCGCGGCACTCATCGCACAGGTTGTCACCCATCAGCGGAGCCTCGGCCATGATCTCGCGGCAGTGGTCGTTCTTGCAGTCGAAGGCACGCAGCGGGTTGAGCTCGGCGCGCTCGCGGCACTCATCGCACATCTCGTCGGCGTGATCGAGGATGAACTGCTTAACCTGCTCGCGATAGGCCGGACGGCACTGGGCGTCACCCATCGAGTTGATGAGCAGACGAAGCTTGGAAAGATCGAAGCCCAGGCGCTTGTAGAACTCCATGAGCATGATGATGCACTCGGCGTCTGCCGCCGGATCGGGAGCGCCGAGCCACTCGATGCCTACCTGGTGGAACTGGCGCAGGCGGCCCTTCTGGGGACGCTCGCCGCGGAACATGGCCTCGGCGTAGTACGCCTTAAACGGCGTGGAGCCCTGGGGCACCAGATTGTTCTCGACGACGGCGCGCACCACGCCGGCCGTGCCCTCGGGGCGAAGTGCCAGGCGCTGCTTGGGCTTGAGTTTGGTGTCGGTGCCCTCGGTAAAGACGCGCTCCAGGTTGGCACCGCTGAACACGCGGAACATCTCCTTGCGCACGACGTCGGTCGACTGGCCGATACCGTGGACAAACACGTCCACCTGCTCGATCGCGGGCGTCTCGATAGGCTTAAAGCCAAACGGCTCGAACACGCCGGCCGCAATCTGTTGCATCTTTTGCCAGGCGCGCATCTCGGCGCCGATAAGGTCGCGGGTTCCCTCCGCCTTCTGTGCCTGCATGGGCAAACACCTTTCTTTTGTATCGCGTCATAGGTAACGGTCATTATACGGCACAAACACAAACCGCGGCGGCGCGTCTGACCGAACGAGGGTATGGGGACTCGTTCGGCCAGACGCGCCGCCGCGGCAGCCGATCCCTTTTCCTCCGTCCCCTTCGGATCACGTGATCTGTTGGGGACGGAGGAAAAGGGATCATTTCGTAGGCCCGTGGCCGCCTTGGAAACCGAATGATGGTACGAGCATCCATTCGGCTTCCAAGGCGGCCACGGACAGAACGGGGCGAACAGAAAAGAGCAACGGACGTCTACTCCCCCACCACGCTTGCGCGCAGCTTGGCGGCGATGGGCTCCGATGCCAGCAGGAACACGAGCATGACAACAGAACACACCAGGCACACGATCCAGGCGCTCGCAAAGGAGCCCGAGACGGCAAAGAGCACATAGACCTGCCAAAGCTCACCCACAAAGCTCATGCCCGCGAGCACCGCCGAGGTGGCGATAACGGTGAGCGAGCCCAATACGCGGCCACTCACCTTATCGGCAACATGGCCGATAACGAGCGAACCCACGACGCTCACCACGGTGGAGATAGCGTTGGAGATGTTGTACTGCGCAAGGGAAATGCCCAGGTCGCTGACGATCAGCGGCTGGAACAGGCTCATGCAGTTGACGAAAATCGTGTAGCACGTGGCCATGATCACAAAGCCGGAGGTCACCACGAGCCAGCCGGGGAAGAATTTGCGTTGCTGGGACATACCGCTCCTTTTAAAAAACGAATAGCCTGCGCCGGGCGCCGGTAGTGCCCAAGATTGCCTTGAAAGACAAGGGCATAGGCCTTACGGCCATGCCCGCAGGCTTGAAAGGCAAGGTTGGATGCTACCGGTGGTCGGCGATATAGCCCAAAGAGACGGCGGTATAAGCCGCAGCACCGAGCGGCAGCTCGGCATCGTTAAAACGTGCCTTGGGATGGTGCTGGGCAAAGTGTTCGTCCGTGTCGGTTACGGCCGCGCCCACGGTAAAGTACGCACTCGGAATCTCGCTCGAGATAAGCGCGAAGTCCTCACTCGCCATGGCATGGAAAAGCGGCAAGAAAGCCGACTTGGGCAGCACTGCGCCCACGTAGCCAAGCGACGCCTGAGTCATATCGCTGTCGAGTACAAGCGGCGGAACATCCGAAAGCGTCTCGATGGTCGCCGGCGTACGATATGTTGTGGCAACGCCGTTAACGACCTCCGCGATGCGGGTCTTGAGGTGCTCCATGAGCTCAACATCGAAGCCGCGCAGCGTTCCCTCGAGCACGCAGGTGTCGGGGATGACGTTGGCCGCCAAGCCGCCAGCAAACTTACCAACGGTAAGTGCGACTTCCTTGGCCGCCGGCACCTCGCGGGCGATAAGCTCCTGGAGCGCCAGGTGCACATGGACGCCGGCCGCGATGGGGTCGATGCAGATTTCGGGGCTCGAGCCATGGCCGCCCTTGCCCTGAAGCGTGATGCGAAAACCGTACACGCCCGAAAGCGCCGGGCTGCCGTAGAGCACCAGACCAAGCGGCGACTGGCTGTTGACATGCATGGCAAAGGCCGCCTGAGGGCGCGGGTTCTCGAGCAAACCGTCGGCGATGGCAGCGCGTGCTCCCTCAAAGGTCTCCTCGCCCGGCTGGAACAGCAACTTAACCGTAGCGTTGGCATCAACAAGCTCTGCCTCGCGCGCTTTGAGCATACGAGCCGCACCAAGCAGCGCCGTCGCGTGCATATCGTGACCGCAAGCGTGCATGCAGCCGTTGGTGGATGCAAAGGGCTCGCCGGATTCCTCGGCAACGGGCAGGGCGTCCATGTCGCCACGAAGCATAACGACCGTACCGGCCTGTTCGTCCGTGCAGACGCCATTGCCCTGGGCCGCGGTGGCACCGGCACCGACAAGGCCCACAACACAGGAACCATCGACGAGCGTGGCAAACGGGATGTCCATCTCGGCCAGGCGCGCTTGGATATACGCAGAGGTCTGCGGGAGGTCGTTACCAAGTTCGGGCGTCCGATGCAGATCGTGACGCCATGCGGCAAGCTCATCGGCAAAAGTTTGAGCCTCTTTGACCAGACTGTCGCCAATGGCGGCTTGCGCCGCCGCGGTGGCCTTGGGCGCTGGTTGCGGTTGAAGATCGGACAGTGCTGGTGCCATAGATGCCCTCCAGTAACGTTTTTGCAGCAAGCACTTTGATAGCGTAAAGTGCAAGGTACTACTTTAAGGGCGACGCATAAAAAATGCCGCCCCGGGAGGCGGCGCAACAAATTGTTTACAATTGCGGGCGCGGTTTTCGACGCAAAAAATCGAAATGCGTCTCGCTCAAGATAATCGAAAGAAAGATGAGCGCGAAGCCGGCGAGCAGGCGCGAGGTGAGCGCCTCCCCCATCAGCAGCACCGAGAACAGCACACCCGAAGGCGACTCCATCGAAAGGAGCAGCGAGCCCGTCGAGGCCGGGACATGCGCCAGGCCGACGTTTTGGATGAGCAGAGCCACACATGTGCAGCCCACCGAGAGAAACGCCATCACACTGATAAAGCTCGGCGTCCAAACGGACAGCGGCGCTTGGGTCTCGAATAGCAGCGACGAGATAAGGCTCAAGACACCATTGCCCACAAACATCCAAAACGTGATGACGTTGATGTCCATTTTGCGACCGTACTTGGCGGTCACCGCCATCTGGATGGCGAAAAAGACCGCACCCGCCAGCGTAATGACGTCACCGATGTTGAATTCAACGCTATCGAGCGCCACCAAACCAATGCCCGCCAAGCACAGCAGTGCCGCGCCCAGGTTATAGCGGGTGAGTTTTTCGCCGCTCAGAAAATAGCTCGCGAACGGCACAAGGATGCAGTACGTGCCCGTCAAAAAAGCATTTTTGCCCGCCGTAGTATGTGCCAGACCGACCGTCTGCAACGCATAGGCCGCCCACATGAGCACGCCCATACTCAGGCCGACGATCAGGTTACGAGCATTGAAATGTGCAATGATGCGTTTGTGGAAGACGGCAAACATGACCAACGCCGCAGGCAGAAAGCGCACGTAGAGCAGTTCAAACACCGGGATGGTGTCGAGCGCGTCCTTCATAGTGGTAAAGGAGTAGCCCCAGATAATCGCTACCGAAAGCAGTAGAACTTTCCAGAACAGCGGCGAACGAGCACCGGCACCGCGGGAGGTGCCGCCCGCACCCAGGTCCTCGCGAGCAACAGGGCTATCGGGCAAGTTTTCGATTTCGTTGGCAGCGTATTGGGCCATGGAACATCCTCGCACTCAATCTGGGCGTGGTGTCCGCACGCGTATGGCTGCGTGCCGCCTCATGGTCAAATAAAAACGGGGCGCGCCGGACCCCCGGCACGCCCCGCTACTGTAACAACAACCAGCGTTGCACCGCAATCCAGCCCACTAAAGTACCGACTTGAATAACCTCGATGTTCCGTCAACGTCAGCGAAAACGGCCCCAAGCGAGCAAGGTGACGTGAAATGAAAGGGCGCTGACCTTCTGGTCGCGCCCTTGAAATTGAACGTCAGATTGCCGCTTGGGGCCGTTTGCAGCGTCGAGCCGTTACGCGGTTTGGTAAAACCGCGTAACTAGATAAGTTTCGTGCTTTCCAGCTTTTCGATAATCCAGTCGTTGGCTTTGATGACCGGACGGCGGAAGACCACGCCCAGCGCCAGCGACGGAATCAGATAGCTCGCCAGAATGCCCAGCTCAATCCAGTACTCCATATGGTAGGCACCGGCCATGGCGGCATGCATGGCGTTGATGCCGTGGGTAAACGGCAGGAACGGATATATCGCCTGGAACACGGGACCGGTCATCTCGATGGGGAACGTACCGCCCGAACCGCCGACCTGCATAACCAACAGCACGACAGCGAGTGCCTTACCGATATCGCCAAACGACACCGTAAGCGTGTAGACGATATTGGAGAACACGAGGCTCGCGATCCAGCCCGCCAGCACAAATTGCAGCGGGTTGTCGCACTGGATGCCAAAGAACAGGATGTCGCCCGCGCACACGAGCGTTGCCTGCAGCAGCGCCAGACCGCCAAAGAACAGGTAACGGCCCAGGTAGATCTCGTGCAGGCGCACGGGGATGAGCTCGTTGATGAGCTCATCGTCAACCGACACCTTCATCATGGCCGCCAGCACGATCGAACCGACCCAGAGCGACAGAATCGTGTAGAACGGTGCCATGGCAGAGCCGTAATTGCGAATCGGATAGACCGGCTTGCGGTCGAGCGCGACGGGGCCGGAAAGCGACGCGGCCAAACCCTCGGGGTCGTTGCCGATCATTGTCTTGATCGTGGCCAGATCGTCCGACATAAGGGCGCCGTCAAGCTCGTCCTTAAACGCGCTGATCTTGTCCGATGCCTCACCCAACTGATCGGAAGCCTTGTTGACCAGCTTTGCGGCTTTGGACAGACCCTTTGCCAGCGAGCCGGACGCATCGGTCAGTCCTGCAACGGCGCTATCCAGATCGCTTGAAATACCATTCAGTGAATCCAGAACCCCCGAGACGGTCTTCTTGAGCTCCTTGGCCTTAACCGAGAACGTGGAATCGTAATCGGATTTGGCACCCGCGATGCCGGCCTTGGCATCGGCGATGGCCTGATCGACCTCGGCACGCGAGCTGTTGACCTCGGCCATGCTGTCGGAGAGAGACTTCGCGGTCGCCTTCAGGTCCTTCTCATTATTGCGGTACTCAACGGCGATTCTGCCCAGCGACGTCGCAGCGGACTTGAGGCCGTCCTTCAAATTCTCATCCCTCACCTGGTCGGCAAAGCTGCGGAGCTGATCGGCCATCGCATCGATATCCTTGGCGCGCGCATTGAGGGCCGCAGCGGCATCCTTGAGTTGGGACACCGTAAGGTCGACATGCTGGTTCGCGGCATCGAACGCCTTCGCGAGCTCGGCAGACACATTGTCGAACGAACCCGCACTTCCATCGATCGCGGCATCGATGGCATCGTTTGCCGCCTTAAGCGCTTCTTTGGAATCATCGATACCGCTCTTGGCATGCTCCATCAGCTGCTTAGTCGACTCATCGACCGTGCCCGTCTGCTTGAGCATACCGCCCGCCGACGTCAGCGAATCGGACGTGAAACTCAAAATGCCCGCCAGCGACGTTGCGCTGGCCTGAACGTCTTGCAGGTCCTGGACCGAATCGCCCAGCGTCGAGGACAGGTTGGCGATAAAGTTGCTCACTTGGTCGGTGCTCATGTAATCGAGCAGGCTGGACACGGTTTTAAGACCGATGGTCGTGATGGTCTCGGTAAAGGTTTCGTTAACCTGGCTCTGGACGGCGCTCGACCCTTTCTCGGTCACGATCTGTGCGATAGCGTTGGCCTTCTGGTTCTCGTAGAACTCGATATCGGCATGCTTCACATCGGTCGAGAAGAGCGTCATCATATCGGCACTAAACGTCTTGGGGATAACGACAGCCGCATAGTATGCGCCCGATTTGACGCCCTCGATGGCCTTTTCTCGATTGTTGAGCACAACCCAATCGAAGCTCTCGTTGCCGCGCAGGGTGGCGGTCACGTTTTCGCCCACGTTGACCTCGACAGGGATCAGATCGCTCTCGTAACCCTCATCGGTGTTGACCACGGCGATCTTAAGATTGCCGGTGTTGCCGTACGGATCCCAGCTGCCGGCGATATTAAACCACGCGTACAGGCACGGTACGATAACGAGGCCCATCACGACAACCAAGCCGATTACGGAGCGAGACACGTTTTGGACATCGCGCTTAAACAGATGCAGGATGTTCTTCATTTATGCCTCACCTCCTTTGGAGTGCTTGCCGAGCGGGGCGGTTTCCCCGTCGTTTCCGTTTACGTTGTCAACGCCGTCGGCATCTTGAGCCTTACGATGCGCACCGATATGCGGCAAGCGGCCCGTGGACTGATCGCCGCCCTTGGCACCACGCTCGCTGGCGTTGAGGCCAAACATGTGGCGGGCGGCAGGAATGGCGGCCGTGTGTTCGCGCATCTCGCGACGCAGGTCCTCATCCGAAAGCGCCGAGATGCGCATCTGGGTATTGAGGCTCGCTCGGATATATTCGATATTGATCAGCCAGCCGCAGATGGCAATAACCGAGATGATCCAAATGACAAGCAGGATGATCTTGCCGTTATTGTCGATATCGAGAACCGTCGACAGGACAAAGAGCAGGACCTGAACGCCCACCACGGCGGCAAAACCGCCCTTGATGTAGTACGGGTAGCGATGTTCAAAGGCGACCGCATGATCGAGCAGTTCGCGACGGTACGAATCGGAATCGAGCATGACGCGCATGGCCGTGCGCAGCGAGTAGCGCTGGCGCGGCAGGTCGTTGGACTCGCAAATCATCATACCGGTCGTGGAGAGCTGTTTATCAAAGAGCAGGTTAAGGTTGAGCAGCAGCGGACGCAGCTGCAGGCCGATAAAGAGCGCCACGATCAAGAACACGCCCAGAATGCACAGGTTAAACAGGTAGTTAAACGAGTACATGCCGCCGACCGTCTCGCGCAGCAGATTGATGCCGTAGGTAAAGGGCAGCAGCGGGTGCAGCCACTGGAAGAAGCCAGGCATCATCTCGATGGGGTACATGCCCGACGAACCCGGGATCTGCACGATAACCAGAATGACGCCGATTGCCTTGCCGATGTGCTTAAACGTAGTGGACAGCGCGTAAATGATGTTGACGTACGTAAACGAGATGGCGATGCCGCCCAGCACGAACAGCAGCGGGTTGACGCACTGTACGCCAATGACCAGATCACCCACCGTAACGATGATGGCCTGCAACGCGCCCAGGATCACCATGAGCAACCAGCGGCCAAAGTAGCCTTGGCGCGCCGTAAAGCTGCCAACACCTTCACGGTCGACCTCGAGCTTGTAGATGGCGATGAGCACATAGCCGCCCACCCAAAGCGCCAGATTGGTGTAGAAGGGAGCGATGCCCGAGCCAAAGCTCTTGACCGGATAGATCGACTTGGACGTCAGCTCGACCGGAGAGGCCATGAAATCTGCCACGTCATTGACATCGACGCCCATCAGGTCGGCCAGCTCGCCCATGGACTCGGAGGTCTGTAGCGCCGCGATGTCGTTGGCGGCGGTTGCGAGCTTGTCCTGGACCTTGGCAAGCGAGGAATCGGTCTGGGACAGCGCGGTCTTGGCCTGGCCGAGCGTAGCGTTAAGCTGCGAAAGCGTACCGCGCGCACTTGCAATCGTGGGCGTGAGGCCAGATACGATTCCCGTCAGATCACCCGAGACGGCGGCAAAGGAATCAAGCGCGCTCGAGGCCTTCGGCAGCGCGTTTTGACCCAGGTCCGTCTGGGCCTGGCCAAGGTTGGTCGCACCGGCCTGAATTGCGTTATTGATAGCGTCGCTGGCACCCGAAACAGCCGCGGCGTCATTCGCCATGGCGCTCGACTGCGCAGACAGACCGTCCTTGATGCTCTGAAGCTTTTCATTCTGCTCGCGGAGCAAATCGATGGTCGATACAATGCGCGCGTCAATTTCCTTGGAACCCGTCGACGTGTCATTGACGAGAATTTCCAAGTGCCCGATAACGGCCTTATTGTGGTCGATCGTCGCTTGGAGAGACTCGAGCGAGTTGTCGATGCGGGTGGTCGTAGATGTGACCGTGCCCGTCAGCTTGCCGATGGCAGCGTTCGCGGAGGCCGACGTCTTGGTGAGCGCAAGGCTGCCTTCCGAGAGCGCCTTGGAGAGCGAGGCGATAGAGTTGCCCGCCGTGGTGCGAGCTTCACCCAGCAGGTCGTTGCCCTGGGAGATCGCCTGCGTCAGCGACGGCGCCTGACCCTGCAGACCGGTAAGCGCTGCATCTGCCGAGGCAATGGAACCACTCGTCTTATCGATGGCGGCATTCATGTCGCCAATCGAATCGCGCACCTCGCCCAAGGTATCGGATGCCTCGGAGACAGAACTTGCCAACGAATCCCGAGTCTGGGTTGCCTTGTCCTTTAAATCGACTCCGGCATCCTTGGCAATGCTGGCAACGGTCTCGCCCACCGTGGAGACAAATTCCGAGTTGATCTGCTCCTCGATGGTGCTTGCGCCGGTGTCGGTAACCTTGGGCGCAATAGCGCTCTTCTTCTCATTGACGTAGTACGTAAGCTTGGGCTGATGGTAGTTGCCGTCGAGCATCGAAACCAGGTTATCCGAGAAGTTCTTGGGAATTACGATGGCCGCATAGTACTCACCGCTCTCGACGCCCTCCTTGGCATCAGCCGCCGAATCGACGAAGGTCCAGCCCAGCTGATCGTTCTCCTTGAGCTGATCGACGACCTTATCGCCCGCGTTGAGCTCGCCCACCAAGTCGTTTTGGGTGCCCCGATCGTTGTTGGCGATGGCAATCTTGATACCCTGGGTATTTCCGTACGGATCCCAGTTGGCCACGATGTTGTACCAGGCATACAGCGAGGGAATAACGCACACGCCAAGGGTAACCACCAAGGCGACGGGGTTCACAAGCAGTCGCTTAATGTCGCGCTTAAATATCGCAAAGGACACCTTTGCATTGGATAGTTTGCTGCCGAGACTCACGCTTGGACCATCCATCCTGTCGTTAAATCGAATCGTACTATCGACAACCATTGTAGTAGGCGCTTTAACGTCGCAAAGCACAATGGTGTTGAGTTTTGCGGGTAGCAATATACTACGAAGACGAATTAACGTACAGTTGTACAGTATCTTTAATTTCAGCAGGTCACAAAACCACAACCCGCACAAATTAGCAATTCAAATAGCATCGGGGACGTTCTTAAACGACTAGTCAAACAAAAACGCCCCCAATGACTACTTAGGACCACGGTAACATCGATGTTTTAGCAATGCCAGCGAGCGGGCGCCAGAGCGAACAAATTGGCATGAAAAGAGGACGGCATAGACCTTCTGGTCATGCCGTCCTCTTTGAATGACAAGTTGTCGCTCTGGCGCACGCGCAGCGTCGACTGGTCCGCCGTTCGTTAGAACGGCGGAACTGAGGGCAGCGTCGAGCCGTTACGCGGTTTGGTAAAACCGCGTAACTACCTAACTACATCAAGTTACAAACAGCCGCCGCGAAGGCAACGGGGTCCTCGGGCAAAATGCCCTCGACCAGCAAGGCCTGATCATAGAGCAGACCAGAGTACTGCTTGATCTTGTCGGCGTCGCCCGCCTTCTGAGCAGCGACGAGCTTGGCAAAGACCGGGTGCTTGGCGTTGAGCTCGAGCACGCGCTGACTCTTGGGCATGCCGTCGGGCGTGCCCTCGGGACCCTTCTGAAGCACCTTCTCCATCTCGAGCGAAAGCGGACCCTCGGTGGTGATGCACGCGGGAGCATCGGTCAGGCGCGCAGAGACGGCAACCTTCTCGACCTTGTCGCCGAGCGCCTCCTTCATGGCATTAAAGAGGTCCTCGTTCTCCTTGGTGGCGTCCTCGGCCTCTTTCTTCTCGTCATCGGTCGCCAAGTCAAGATCGCCGGTCGCGACGTTCTTAAGCTCCAGGTGACGATCCTCGACCTCAGGCTCGGCACCATCGGCAACTGCCTTCTCGGCAGCCTCGCGAGCAGCGTCATCCTCGTAGACCTTGGGCATATCGGCAGCCACGTACTCACGCATGGCCTGGAAGGTGAACTCATCCACGTCCTGCGTCAGCAGCAGTACATCGTAGCCGCGGTCGAGCACGCCCTTCACGACGGGCATCTTGGCCAGACGCTCGCGCGAATCGCCGGCGGCATAGTAGATTGCCTTCTGGCCCTCGGGCATGCCCTTGGCATACTCGGCAAGGGTAATCATCTTCTGCTCCTTGGCAGACCAGAACAGTAGCAGGTCGGCGAGCTCGTCGGCCTTCATGCCGTAGCTCGAATAGATGCCGTACTTAAGACCGCGACCAAAGTTCTCAAAGAACTTCTCGTAGGCCTCGCGGTCGTTGTCGCGCATGTCCTCGAGATCGGCGGTGATCTTCTTCTCCACGCGCTTGGCAATGGCCTTGAGCTGACGGTTCTGCTGCAGCGTCTCACGCGAAATATTGAGCGTCACGTCGGCAGAGTCCACAACACCGCGCACAAAGTTGTAGTAGTCGGGCAGCAGGTCGTCGCACTTCTCCATAATCAGCACGTTGGAGCTGTAGAGCGCCAGGCCCTTCTCGTAGTCCTTGCTGTACAGATCAAACGGGGCGCGACCCGGCACAAACAGCAGCGCATCGTACTCAAGCGTACCCTCGGCATGGAAGCTGATAGTGCGCGCAGGATCGTCAAAGTCGTGGAACGTGGACTTGTAGAACTCGTTGTAATCCTTCTGCTCAACGTCGGAGCTGCGCTTTTTCCAGATCGGCGTCATGGAGTTGATGGTCTCGAGCTCCTGGTAGTCCTCGTACTCGGGCCTGTAATCATCCGGCGCGTCCTCGGGCTTGGGTTTCTGGCGACTCTTGGACACCATCATCTGAATCGGGTAGCGCACATAGTTGCTGTACTGCTGAATCAGGCTCTTGAGGCCCCACTCGGTCAGGAAGCGATCGTAGGTCTCGGCCTCGCCGTCGGCGTCGAGTTTCTCGTTCTCACGCAGCGTCAGGATGACATCGGTACCGTGCTCAGCACGCTCGCCATCCTCGATGGTGTAGCCCTCAAGACCGTCGGACTCCCAAACATGGGCGGTATCCTCGCCATAAGCGCGGCTGACGACCTTCACGTGGCTGGCGACCATAAAGGCGGAGTAGAAACCCACGCCAAACTGACCGATGATGTCGACATCGGAACCCTGCTGCTCGGCGTTCTCGGTCTTAAACTCCTCGGAGCCGGAATGGGCAATGGTGCCCAGGTTGCGCTCGAGCTCCTCGGCGGTCATGCCGATACCGTTATCCGAAATCGTGATGGTACGGGCGTCCTTATCAAAGGAAACACGGATGGCCAAGTCGCCCTGGTCGAGCTTGACACTCGGATCCTGAAGGCTCTTAAAGTTGAGCTTGTCGACGGCATCGCTCGCGTTGGAGATAAGCTCGCGCAGGAAGATTTCCTTATTGGTGTAGATGGAGTTGATCATGAGGTCGAGCAGTTTTTTGCTCTCGGTCTTAAATTGACGCATGTGCAGTCCTTTCGCGCTACCCCTGCCCGCAAAAACGGCCCGGTTGCCCGAGCCGCATCGCAGACCTGCTATGTTCAGACTTAGATTTTATAACCTATTAGCGCGCATATATACATACGGAATCGAAAAACTGTATGTTGGAACACCCATGCGTCGATTGCCGAGGAGTGTCCCCAACTGCCGGCAGAAAAGGAACGTCCCTATCTGTCGCCCATGCGCTTGGCCATCCAGGCGTGGGGCTGACCTTCGTCTTCGTAGTCCACCGGCGCGATCTGCGTGTAGCCGGCCTTGGCATAGAGCGGCAGCACGTACTCCTGCGCATGCAGCTTTATGAGCTTGGCGCCAGCATCGCGTGCAGCAGCATTGCTGGCCTCGACAATCTTGCTCGCCAGACCGCGGCGACGCATTGAGGATAGCACCGCAACGCGGCCCATAATGTATGTCTCCCCCGCCGCGACACCTTCGTCCATATCGCACGCCGGCGACACCGGGGCCTCCGCGTCGGCCACACGCTCGAGTTCCTCGGGAAACACGCGCGAACAGCCCGCGAGCTCGCCGTCAACATAAAGCGTCACGTGGATGCAACTTGGGGCCTCGTCGATAGCGTCAAACTCGTTTTCGTAGCCCTGTTCGTCCATAAAAACGACGCGGCGCACCAGCGCCGCGTCCTCAAAGCAACCCGTCTTAAGTTGGATATCCATAGCAGCCCCTTCATTCGATGCGAACGTTGGGGAAAAATTTTAGCGGAAATGAGCTCCCACGCTAAACTTCGCGCGTGCTTTTGCTAGGCAATCGTAGTGGCCCACGTTGTGGGCATCGCTCGCGATATAGCTGTACAGGCCTTGCTTAAACAGGCGCTGCGCCGGCTTCTTTTCGTGACCGAATCGTCCACCTGCGATAAAGTCCGCCGAAGCCTGCAGCTTGCAACCCAGGTCGACCAGACGTTCAGCCACGCTCACATCCTTTTGAATCGCACGATAGCGCTCAGGATGAGCGATGATCACCTGGTAGCCACGGCACTGCAAATCGTAAATCGTGTTCTCGTACTCTCTAAACGCATACGCATCGGCATGTGTCGAAAGCTCGAGCAGAAACTCGTTGGTTCCATCGAAATGCAAGTGCTCCGCGGCATCGATACCAAGTTCAACGAGCTTTCGATGGTTGACCTCGAAGCCCATCTGGAGCGGAAAACCGTCAGCGTTATCACGCAGCAGCTCAAAGGCATCCCACATCTTGTCGTAATCAAAATAGGGATCACGGCAGTGAGGAGTGCAAACGATTCTGGTTACACCGGCCCGCTTGGCAGCCTCAAGCATCGCCAAGCTCTCATCGAGATCGGCGGCGCCGTCGTCTACACCCGGCAAGATATGGCAATGAATGTCACGCATAGGTCAGCCTTAATCAACTAAACGTTTGCTCGGTTGGTGAAGATGCCCTTTTTGGAAGTCCCCTGATCGTCGGAGCCCTTCTTAACCTTCTTACCGTCCTTGGTGTAGTAGGAGTAGTAGTACTCGCTGGTCTCGGTCTCGCAGTAGTTCATGACGGTACCGATGAGCTTGACCTTCTCGGACTTCTTAAGCTGGCCGATAGCGTTGAGTGCCTCCTCGCGCTTGGTGAAGTCCTCGCGCACCACGAACAGCGTACCGTCGGTCAGGCTGGCAATCTCGGCAGCATCGATGAAGGTGCCGACCGGGGGAGCATCAAAGATGACGTACTGGAACTTGGCGGACAGTGCCTTTACCAACTTGGCAAAGCGGTGAGAGACGATGATATCGGCAGGATTGGGAATATGTGGCTCGGCATCGAGGAAGTAGAAGTTCTTCTGACCCGTCTCGACAATTGCCTGGTCAATGGAGATCTGCTCGGAAAGGACCGCATAGAGTCCGCCGCGCGAACGAACGCCGAGCATATCGGAAAGGGACCTGCGGCGCATATCGGCCTCGACCAGGAGCACGGACTTGCCGCTCGTGGCGATTGCCTGAGCAAGGTTAATGGAAACCGTAGACTTGCCCTCGTTGGGAATCGAGGAGGTAACGGTGATGGTGCGAATGGGGTCGTCCACGCTCGCAAAGCGGATGTTGGCCAGAAGGGTCTTGGCGGCATTCTGTACAACGAGCTTATCGGTGTTCTTTGCCTTAGTCATGCCTATTTACCACCTTTCATAGCCGGAATTCGGCCAACAACGGGAATGCCCAGGAGCTCTTCTGCCTCTTCGGCACCGCGGATGCGGGTATTGAGCATGTCTGCCAAAACGACATAGGCAACTGCGATAAAGATACCGGCGAGGAACGCGACAGCAACGTACAGCGTGCGCTTGGGGCCGCTGGGGACTTCGGGAGTCTTAGCCTCGTCGATAACGTTGATGCTCTGGGCAGCGCCGACGTTCTGAGCGACCGTACTCACCGAGCTGGCCATGGCCTTTGCGACCTTAGCCGTCTCCTTGGCATCGGTGCCGGTAACCGAAAGCGTAATGACACGCGTGGTGGTCTCGGAGGAAACAGACACCTTGTAGTCATCCAGGTCAGCAAGGCCCAGCTCATTGGCAGCACCGCTCTTAACGCTATCGCTATCCAGCAGCGTGGCGATATCGTTGGAAAGCATCTGGCTCGCCGAGAGATCGTTGTAGCTCATCTGACCGCTATCGTCGGTTTTGGCGAGAATGTACATGCTCGTCGTCGCGGTGTAGGTGTTGTCCATCGCAACGAAGGACACGATGCCCATGGCGATCGCACAGACCACCGGAAGGGTGATGACCAGCTTGAGGTGCTTTTTGAGCAGCTGGAACAGTTCGAGAAGGGTCATGCAGCTTGCCTTTCATTTCCCCAGTTCGGATTGACAAAACTGTCCGTATGTTATCGCATCTTTTTACCGAGACCAAACTCTATACATAAGAAACAGGCTCTCCTGTAAAAATGTCGGAAGCAATCGTAAAATTGCACAACAACGCCGCACCCGAAAGTCAAATGCGGCGTCTACATCAATACCTATGTTGTATCGCTATGCGAATGGCTCGTCCTGCTGTATGGGAAACGTCACCGTAATGGTGGTTCCCACGCCCAACTCGCTCGACAGATCGAGCGTGGCGTGATGATACAGGGCCGCATGCTTGACAATGGCAAGCCCCAGACCGGTTCCGCCGCGCGCCTTGGACCTACTCTTGTCCACGCGATAGAACCGCTCAAATACCTTGCCCTGTTCTTCAGGCGCGATACCGATTCCCGTGTCGGCGACCGCAAGGAACGGATGGCCTTCGTCGTTGGTGCCGCACTGCAGCGTAACCGTACCGCCGGGTCGATTGTAGCGGATGGCGTTGCTTGCCAGATTATAGATGAGCTCGTCAATCAAGCGCGACACGCCCTCGATGACCACAGGCTTGGTCTCATGACTTATCGTCACATTCGCCTGACGGGCGACCTGTTCAAGACGCTGCTCAACCGCGCAGATGGCACGCGAGAGCTCAATAGGCTCCGTGGACCCAATGGGCACCGCCTCGCCCTCAGTTGCACGCTCGGCCTCGTCCAAGTTAGACAGCGTAAGGATGTCGTTGACAAGCGCTGCCAAGCGGCCCGCCTCACGATAGATGCGACCGCCAAAGTTGCGCAGGTCGTCCTCGCCCTCGACCATGCCGTTTGCGATGAGCTCGGCATAGCCCGAAATCGCCGTAAGCGGCGTCTTGAGCTCATGGGTGATATTCGCCGTGAACTCGCGGCGCATACGATCGTTGTCCGCCAGCACCGCCATTTGGCGCTTGAGTTCCTGGCGCTGCGACTCGATACGCTCAAGCATGGGGACCATCTCGGCATAGGCGTGCTCATAGCTACGGCGTGGGTGGTCCAAATCCACCTCTTGCAACGGCGCGATGATGGCACGGGACTCGCGGCGCGCCATAAAAAACGAGAGTACCGCGCCCGCTGCTGCGATAAGCAGCATCGGCGCCACCATCGACAGCAAAATCGCCGCAACGCCAGGCTGGGCCTGCGCCAAGCGGACAACCTGGCCGTTATCAAGGGCGACGGCGCGATACAGCATAATCTCGTCGAGCGTAGAGCTTGCGCGCTCCGCGGAACCCGAACCATTCTCAAAGGCCTCGATGACCTCGGGGCGATCGCCATGGTTGGGTAGTGTGGAAGGCGACGCCTCGTTGTCGTAGGCAACCGATCCATCCTTGTTAATCAGCGTGATGCGCAAGTCCTCGCGATCGAGGCTACGCAAGAACGGGATGAGCTCCTGCTGCTCGTCGAGGGCGGCAGCAATGAGCTCGGTTTCCTGTGCCAGATTGGCACTCGTGGCATCCGCCAAGGTGTTTTGCACAAAGAACGCACCCAGCACCGTAAACGCCACGATAACCGCCATGGCGCAGACAAAGATCGTCACAAAAACGCGGTGCGACAGCGTATGTTTTCCCTGGGGGGCGAAGACCACGGGTTACTCCTCCGATGCAGTGGCCGCGGTGTCGTCACCTTCGGCACCATCACCGGCAGAAGGCTCGGCCAAGCGGTAGCCCACGCCGCGCACGGTCTCGATGGCGCTGGCATGCTCGCCCAGTTTTTGGCGAAGCGTCTGCACGTGCACGTCAACGGTGCGCGAACCGCCGTCGAAGTCCCAGCCCCACACGCTCTGCAGCAACGACTCGCGGGTAAAGACCACGCCGGGCTTGCGCATGAGGTACTCGAGCAGGTCGAACTCGCGCAGGGTGAGCTTAAGCGGCTCGCCGGCAACGGTCACCTCGCGATGGCTGGGCGAGAGCACAATGTCGCCCACGCTGAGCACATCGCTTGCCTGCTTGACCATGCCGCCGCGACGCAGCAGTGCGCGGCAGCGGCTGGCGAGCTCCATGAGCGAGAAGGGTTTAGTCAGGTAATCGTCGGCACCGCCATCGAGCGCCATCACCTTGTCGAGCTCGGTATCCTTGGCGGTAAGCATCATGATGGGCACCGTCGCCGTCAGGCGATCGGCACGCAGGCGACGCATAATCGCCAAGCCATCGGTATCGGGCAGCATGATGTCGAGCAGGACAGCATCGGGTACCCGTCGCGCCACGGCGGCCTTAAACTCGCCGTCGCACGAAAAGCCCTCGGCCTCGATTCCCTGCTTGCGCAGCGCATAGACCGTCAAATCCCTGATGTTGTCATCGTCCTCGACGTAATAGATCATGTTGAACCCCTTTGCGGCCGACATGACCGCATCTTAACCCTAAAGGTGCCTATACTAGATGGTATCAGCCAAAACGGCCCGTCAAATAATCCGCCGTGCGCGGATCAGTCGGATTCTTGAAGAGTTGCGCGGTAGGCGCGTGCTCCACCAGCTCACCCAGCAAAAAGAACGCGACCGAATCGGAAATACGCGCGGCCTGCTGCATGTTGTGCGTAACGACCACCAGCGTGCAGGTCTCCCTGAGCTCGCAGGCCAGCTGCTCCACCACCAGCGTCGATACGGGGTCGAGCGCCGAGGTCGGCTCGTCCATCAGCAGAATATCGGGCTGCACGGCAAGTGCGCGGGCGATGCACAGGCGCTGCTGCTGTCCACCCGAAAGACCCAGGCCCGACTCCTTGAGCTTGTCCTTGACCTCGTCCCACAGGGCAGCGCGACGCAGGGCGTCTTCGACCAGCTCGTCGAGCACGGCGCGATCGCGCACACCCATACCGCGCGGCCCATAGGCGACGTTGTCGTAGATGCTCATGGGAAACGGGTTGGGGCGCTGGAACACCATGCCCACGCGCTGGCGCAAACGGCAGATGTCGTAATCGCCCAGGATATCTTGACCATCGAGCGCAATCTTGCCCTCGATGCGGCAATCCTTGATGCCGTCGTTCATGCGGTTAAAGCAGCGCAGGAGCGTCGACTTGCCGCAGCCCGAAGGCCCGATAAACGAGGTGATCTGCTTGTCGCGGATCTTGATATTCACGTCCTTGAGCGCATGATGGTCGCCATAGAACAGGTCGAGGCCCTCGACGTCGATGCGCGTCGGCGAGGCGGCAAGATCCTCTGCCGTGGGGCGAGTCGCATCCCCAACCTCGCGCTCGTGCGCGGCCTCGGCCTGCGCTTTCATGAGTTCTTCAAGCTCCGTGGGCTCCACAGCCGCAGCAGCCGTCATACCGCATACCTCCACATCGATATCAATTCAGCAGTATCGATAGTAGAAATCGCGGCTCATATGCACGTGAGCGCATTGTCAAGTGTTTGTAAGGGCACGCTGGCTATGCGGCGGGCAGCTCGATGGTGAATATCGTGTGTTCGGGCGTCGATTCACATGCAACGGTACCGCCGTGTGCCGCGATGATCTCCTTGGCGATGGCAAGCCCCAGTCCAGCGCCGCCGCGATTGGTCGCACGCGCCGCATCCAGGCGATAGAACTTCTCAAAGATCACCTTGAGCTTAGCCGCAGGGATAGGATCGCCCTGATTGATAAAGCGCACGCGCACGCTGCCATCGTCTTGGCGCCCGGCCTCGATCGTGATAGTCGAGCCCTCATAGCTATAGGCGACGGCGTTTTTCATGATGTTGTTGAACACGCGAGCCATCTTGTCGCCATCCACGAGCACCGTCAGGTCCTCGCGAATATCAACTTGGGCTTCCTTATGCTGCTCGTTGAGGATGGGATAGAACTCGTCAGCCACCTGAGCCAGCAGCAACCCCAGATCAACATAGCCGCGCGTGAGCACGATATCGTGGAAGTCAAAGCGCGTGATATCGAAGAACTCTTCGATGAGTGCATCGAGCCGGTGCGCCTTGTCGAGAGCCACGCCCGTAAAGTGCGCACGTTGCTCAACCGGCAGCTCAGGAGCCTCTTGCAGCAGCGAAAGATAGCCCACCACACTGGCAAGCGGGGTGCGTAGGTCATGTGCCAAGTACGTGACCAGATCGTCCTTGCGATGCGACTCGTCACGCAGAGCTTGCTGCACCTTGCGCTCACGATCACGCACGCGGTTAAGGGCGCCCTCGACCTCCAAGAAGTCGCCGTCAATGTTGTCCCAGGTGTCGGGGTGATCGATCAGGCGATCTTGAATACGAGCGGCCAGCACACAATCGGCATGCTGCTCGCCCTGTTCGTAGCCCTGGTAGTACAGGGCGCGGCCGCACAAGAACAGCACGCACACGGCAAGCGCCAGCACAAAGCCAAGCATGCTGAATACAAAGCCGGCATCGAACAGCACCGGCCCTTCAATGCCGCCGAGCGCCATGGCGCCAATCGCCAACGTCATGGCCCACGCGGCGCCGCCAATCACCATGCAGCGGCGCACGATCTCAAATCGATCGATCAGCAAAAAGCCGACAAGCAGCACCGCCAAGATTCCAGCGATGTTATCGATGCCAATCAGCAGCAGGCTCAGCAAAAAGAGCAGCACCGTTGCAAGCGCGCGGTTGTCGACGACTGACCTCACGTATTCAAAGAGTCGATCGGGCACCTCGAACGCTTGCCTATCGTCTTTTGTCATATCAAGATCCTCACAAGCGAAAAGCGTTATTCGATGATGTAGCCGACGCCCCAGACGTTTTTGATAAAGCGCGGCTTTTGTGCGTCGTCGCCGATCTTTTCGCGCAAATGGCGAATGTGCACCATCACCGTATTGTTGGAGCCGGGCATAAAGTCCTCGTTCCACACCGCGCGGAACAGGTCCTCCACGGCCACCACGCTGCCGCGATGCTCGACCAGATACAGCAAGATTGAATACTCGGTGGGTGTGAGGCGTACCGGTGAACCGTCCACCGTTACGGAACGAGCATCGCGGTTGATCTCCAGGCCGTCGAGCTGAATGGTCGGCGACTCGGCCGTCTGTGCACGGCTACCGTAGCTGGTGTAGCGGCGAAGCTGAGCGTGCACGCGCGCGATGAGCTCCAGCGGACGGAACGGCTTAACCACGTAATCGTCCGCGCCAAGCGAAAGGCCCTCGATCTTGTCTTGCTGGGCATCGCGCGCCGTCAGCATGATCACGGGATAGGTATGGCTGGAACGGATTGTACGCAGCAGCTCAAACCCATCGATATCGGGCAGCATGACATCTAGCAGCGCCAGATCGAACTCCTGCTCCAAGATTGCCTTGGCGGCATCGGCCCCGCTATAGGCAATCTGGACATCAAAGCCCTCTTTTGTAAGGTAGATACCAACCAAGTCGGCGATGGCCTTCTCGTCATCAACTACCAAAATGCGCTCGTTCATGCGTGCTCCTCTCGCGCTCCATTATGCCCGAGGGGGCGCCCGTCACACACAACAAGCGTGGGTGATTAAGTCGGCCTTAAGCACCCTTGCGCCCGTTCGGGCGCGGATGTGGGCCACGCACGCACGCGATGATCGCCGACGCCGGCAAACGATATACTCTAGTTCCAGAAGAGACCATCCCGTCGAAAGCGAAATCCGTGAAGTCCCTCACCTCTTTTGCAAAGCGCTCAGCCCAGCTTGCCGCCGGCTTTGTCTGCGCTATCGCCCTTGCCGCTGGCGCGCCCACCGTCGCCGGCGCCCAAGTGCTCACGACCGACAATGTTTGCGGCAAAACCGCCGATGCGCGCGGCATCACGGCCGAAAACCTGCCCGATATCGATGCGACCAATGCCCTCGTCATGGGCAAAGACGGCACCGTCTACTATGCCCGCGACGCCGATGAGCAGGTCAAAATTGCCTCGATCACCAAGGTCATGACCGCAATCCTAACCGTCGAGAATTGCAAGATGGACGAGAAGGTCACGGTGAGCAACGCCGCAGCCACCGTGGGTAATTCGACCGCCGGCTTGCTCGAAGGCGACGAGCTTACCGTGGAGCAGGCGCTGCGCGGCCTGATGATTCCCTCGGGCAACGACGCCGCCATCGTGCTCGCCGAATATGTGGGCAAGAAGATCGACCCTAAGACCAAAGACGCCGAGGCCACCTTTGTGAAGGCCATGAACGAGCGCGCTAAGAAGCTCGGCTGTACCGGTACGCTTTTTGAAAACCCGCATGGTCTGGACTTTGATGAGTGGGCTGGCAATATGCACTCAACCGCACACGACGTAGCGCTGATGATGCAGGAGGCCATGAAAAACGACACGATCCGCGAGGTCGTAGCGAGCGAGAATTCCTGGATCGAGGTCACGGGCGCCGACGGCGCCGACCATTCGCATTCCATGGACACGCATAACTATTTGCTGGGCCAAGATGGCAACATCGGTGGCAAGACTGGCACCACCGACGATGCAGGCTATTGCTTTACGGGTGCCTACAACCGCGATGGCGACGAGATCTACACCGTCGTTTTGAACTCCACCACCACCGACCAGCGCTTTACCGATACCGCAACCCTTGCCAATTGGTACTACGGTCACAAGGCGGCGGTCGCGATCGCCAACACGCAGGAAAAGACCGCCAACGGCAATCCGCTCATCGCGCGCATTAGCCAGACCGACTGGACGGATAAGACGATCGACGCCACGCTCGCCGATCCTACGGCGCAAGCGACCGTGTTTTCCCTTGCCGGCGAGGTGACCGAAAAGGTTAGCTACGACGATCTTTCGGGCACGGTGCATGTGGGCGACAAGGTGGGCAGCGTTACGCTCAAGCAGGACGGCACCAAGATCGCCGTCATGGACCTGGTTGCCGACGAGGAAGGCGCAGGGCCGAATCCCATTGAGTGGCTGCTTGTGAAGCTCGACCGCCTGGGCCGCCGCATCGACAACCGCCCACTCACGGCAGAAAGCGAGACCGTCGCCAAGGCACCCGAGATGTAAGATCGAAGAACAATACACTCGCTGAAATGAGGCGTCCAACGGGGCGCCTCATTTTTTGAGGGTTCGAATCCCCAGCGCCCTTTCTCAATAATAAAAAAGGGCCCCCGATGGGACCCTTCTTTAAAGTTAAACTGGCGGAGAGCTGGGGATTCGAACCCCAGATGCCCTTTTGGGGCATACTCGCTTAGCAGGCGAGCACCTTCGGCCTCTCGGTCAGCTCTCCGTAACAGCCGTTCTATAGTAACCAAACAGCCAAGGATGGGCAAGAGGAAATTTTCTAATTGCCTAGCATCCTTTCCTCCTTGGAGGCTTCGCCTACCCCAGCGAGCGGTTGAGGGAGCCGAGCTCGTCGTTGCCCATGGTGCGCCACATTTGGAAGATGCAACCGCGTGCCAGGAAAAAGAAGCCGTTGTCGACCAGTTGCACAGCGGCATCTGCCAGCTGATTCGTCACGGCGGACACTGGCGGCAGCTCGAGTCCAGCCTTACGGATGGTCTCGACCGCCTCCTCGAACGTCGGAGGCTCGCTGACGCCCATCTCATTCATAAGGCCCTGCATTTCTTCCAGCGCGCTACTGCCCGACTCCTCGCCGCGCGGCACCAGACGGTAACAAGCCAGCGCCAGGTCGAGCTGATCGCAATTCCAATAGGCAAACGCCAAGCGATAGAACAGGTAGCCGATTGCAGAACGATCGCTGGCAATACGTAGGCCGTGGCGCGCCACCTCGATAATCTCGTCAAAGCGCTCCAGACGCGCAAGCACGTTGATGAGCGCAAAGTGCGATTGCATGGACGAGCGTGCCAGATCGTAAAGATGGCGCACCTCGGGCAGTGCTCGTTCAAAGTCCTCTTGCTCGGCGTAAAAGCTGCAGATCTCGTGCTGGGCAAAGTACAGCGCATCGGGCGCACGAAGGATTCGCACAGAGCGGTCTTCTTCCAACACCGGTAGCACCATGCGTACCAGCTGGTTATCGCAAAACTGCGTTTGAACCGGACCTGTCGCCAAAAGCTCGGCGACGGCGCACTTAGCCTCCAACTCCTCGACAAGACGGGAAAAGCCTTCAAAGGCACCTGTACGGTCGACTTTTGCCTGCTCGCGCAATTCAACAACGCGGGCCACGTATGGGTCGTCGTCCTCTTCCATGACCTCCAACTCGTCAGCCGTATCGGCAAGCAGCAGATCGCGCAGCGCCGGCGGCAGTGTGCGATGGTCATCACGCGGACGAGCATGAACCTCCGCAGGCTCAATCGTCTCCGGAGCGGTTGACTCATACGCCTCAAGCACACGCTTGCACGGCATATCGTCCATGTCCATGCTCTCAAGATCCTTGGCGACAGGCACGCAATCGGCCAGATAGGCCGCGCGCCCAAAGAAATACGTTGCGACAACGCGCTCGCCCTGCTCACTGTCGGGAGCAGCAATCTGCACATAGCAGCGCGTGATGCAGGTGCCCGCGGCAAAACACGCTGCCGCAAGCGTAAGTGCCACGCGCGCATCGTGCTCCGCGGCCCAGATCGCGCGCATGTCCTCGTCCAGCTCGCGCCAGGCGTCATCCTGAGCGTCGTATTCACGTTGCGGCATGGCATCAACGACAGACCGCCCAAACCGAACGAGCATAATCCCCTCGGCAACGTTTGCCCGATAGGTATAGTCGAGCCGTGTGACCACGTTAAGCGCCTCGACAATACGCGCGAAGCGGGTACGCACATCCCACTCACCGCCCGGCTGGCAAGCCACCGTACCCGGTTTGCCCCACGGGTTATCGCTCGAGGCCGTATCGAGCAGTCGGGGAACATCGTTGGTCGTCTTGGCGATATGCCACGAATCAAAGAGCGCGCAGCCCTCAAGGCTCGGCGAGGATGCCGAAGGGACCAATCCGGCCCCGATGCGCTCAAGGATGCCGGAGAGGCGGTTGAGACGGCACTCGATGGCAAGCAGCATGTCAATCTCGTCCTGGTCCAGCAGGCTACGATCAAAATTGAGATAGAAAAGCTTTGAGCGATCGATGCGAGCCAGGCTCATCTCGGACTTGGCGGCGATGGTGCGCAGTCGGGGCAAGTCGACCTCGCTCATAAGGGCGGCCGCATAACGCTCGATACCGCTCGGATTCTCGGCATGGTCGACACGGTAGAGCAGCGTCTCGATAGCGTCAGGTAGCGGTGCCGTGTTAAAGCCCAAAAACACCTCGACCGGCTCGGGCAACTTTACGAGCTTAATCTTGTCGACAACGTTTTGCATGTCCGCATCGAGACCGTCGGCGTCCGCCGTGTTCGCAACAGCGCTTTCGGAGTTGGCAAATATCACGTAGCGCAGGAACATCGATGCCATGAACTCGCCGTAAGGAAGGGAGCGGGTCGAATTCCATGTATCGTGATCGGACTGCTCGCGCATGGGGCCTTCGGGAGAGCCGACGGTTCGCGCGCACGTGCGCATTGCACCGCTGGCTTCCCTTACCATAATCTCACCAATACTGGAATCCGACTCGTCAAGGACCAGTTCCATGTCGGGATCGTTGGGCAGCGGAGCCTCGCTAACGGGGCGGTCCACCTTGTACACCTCACCCGAAACGCTTACGTAGCCCAAAAGCGACACATGACTTTTGCCAACGAATTCGACGACATAACAAGATTCGTGCTGATCCTCGCCAAAGAGTTTCCAGACCACGCCATATGAGCGTCCCGTAGGCTGCTCGGGCATCGCCGGAAAGCGCTTCTTGGGATCGAGAAACCTGAGCTTGTATGTCGGACGCTCTGCCACGAAATATCACCCTGATCGGTCGCTTGAAGAAGGAGTGGTCGCGGATGGGCCGCGACACCTACTCGGAATCTTACACGAGTCGATTAGAAATAGTCCGCTTCACGCCCGCGCCTCGACCGAGGTTCGAATCCATGCAGTGCTTACGTAAAAGAAAAGCCCCCGTTGCCGGGAGCTTTAATCTCAAATGGTGCGGCGTATAGGATTCCGCGCATCCGCTGCGCGGATCCGCACCGGCTTCGCCCGCCTGCCGGCGCGCTCGCCCGCGGGCTAAAAACGCTCCGCGTTTTCTTTACGCCCGCGCCTCGACCGAGGTTCGAATCCATGCAGTGCTTACGTAAAAGAAAAGCCCCCGTTGCCGGGAGCTTTAATCTCAAATGGTGCGGCGTATAGGATTCGAACCTATGACGTTCTGATTCGTAGTCAGACCCTCTATCCAGCTGAGGTAACGCCGCGACTTGTTGATTATTATGCACATCGACTGAATAAAGGTCAAGCAATTTTCGAAAAAAGTTATCAAATTTGATTTTTACTCATTTTGACCACTTGATGCTATCTTCGACGCATCGCGATATAAGAAAAGCCTCCGTTACCGGAGGCTTTAAAGTTCAGTTGGTGCGGCGTATAGGATTCGAACCTATGACGTTCTGATTCGTAGTCAGACCCTCTATCCAGCTGAGGTAACGCCGCAACGCACGGATTATTATGCACGTGACCCCTCGATGGGTCAAGCGACAATTTGGAAAAATTTTACGAAGCGATGATTAAGACGCTCGCGCCTCGACCGAGGTTCGAATCAATGCATGGTTTCCGAAAAAGAAAAGCCCCCGTTGCCGGAGGCTTCAAGTTCAATTGGTGCGGCGTATAGGATTCCGCGCATCCGCTGCGCGGATCCGCACCGGCTTCGCCCGCCTGCCGGCGCGCTCGCCCGCGGGCTAAAAACGCTCCGCGTTTTCTTGACGCCCGCGCCTCGACCGAGGTTCGAATCCATGCGGTGCCGGCGTAAAAGAAAAGCCCCCGTTGCCGGAGGCTTTCGATTTTAATTGGTGCGGCGTATAGGATTCGAACCTATGACGTTCTGATTCGTAGTCAGACCCTCTATCCAGCTGAGGTAACGCCGCAGCGCAAGACATATAAAACCACTTTAGCTTATTGGAGTCAAGCACAATCTCAAACTTTTTTGTAGAACGCAGTTTTGTCATGCTGCTCCGCATATACCGCTGTTCCCCGTACGATCGATTGGCTTTTCGATCACGTCGAACTTGGCATCAAGTTCCCTCAGGAGTGATCTCACCCGCTGGGCACAGTCATAATCGGCAAACGAGATGCTCAGCATGCGCGCGACCTGGTTGGAAGTCCCAACTCCATAGAAGTGCTCCAGCGCCACAAGCCCCTCGTGCGTCACAAAGGTCTCGACCACATGCGGCGACTCCTCAAAGCACCATTGGGTCAACGGACCCTCACTCGTCTGCCGAACCACCAGGCCACCCATGCCAGACAGCTCACACGTTACAAGCAGGTACTCCCCGCCCTCGTCGCTCTCAAACAAAACCACCCGATCATCAAACAGCTCCATCGCGTCCCCTTTCTCTCGCTCTTATTTAGCAAAAGCATAGCAGGTAGATGGCTGTATACAGAACATTTGTTCGTGTGTTTTCTATTGAGCTGTCCGCACGGCATGGTATGGACCTGCGCACGAAATAGGGCGCCCCCGAAGGAGCGCCCTTGCATATCCCCTATGCAGCCAAGTTACGCGACCGGCTCAATCTTCTCGAGGCCGCCCATGTAGGGACGCAGGACCTCGGGAATCGTGATGGTACCGTCGGCGTTCTGGTAGTTCTCCAGAATGGCAGCCATGGTACGACCAGCCGGCAGGCCGGAACCGTTAAGGGTGTGCAGGTAACGCGAGCCCTTGAAGTTCTCGGGGTCGCGGTACTTGATGTTGGCGCGGCGGGCCTGGAAGTCGCCGCAGTTGGAGCAGGAGCTGATCTCCTTGTAGGCGTTGTAGCTCGGCAGCCAGACCTCGACGTCGTAGGTCTGACGGGCAGAGAAGCCCAAGTCGCCGGTGCACAGGCTAATCACGCGATACGGAAGGCCCAGCTGCTGCAGCAGGTACTCGGCCTCGGCGGTCATGCTCTCGAGCTCCTCGTCGGACTCCTCCGGCTTAGCGAACTTGACCATCTCGACCTTGTCGAACTCGTGCTGACGGATGATGCCGCGGGTGTCGCGACCGGCGGAACCTGCCTCCTCGCGGAAGCAGGGGGTGAAGGCGGTGTAGCGGCGCGGCAGGGTGTCGGCGTCGAGGACCTCGCCGGCGTGTAGGTTGGTGAGCACGACCTCGGCGGTGGGGATCAGGAAGTTGTCACCCGAGACGTGATAGGCGTCGTCCTCGAACTTGGGCAGCTGACCCGTGCCAAACATGGTCTGACGCTTGACGACGATGGGCGGCCACCACTCCTTAAAACCACGGCTGGTGTGCGTATCGAGGAAGAAGTTGATAAGGGCGCGCTCCAGACGGGCGCCGGCGCCACCGAGAACGGTGAAGCGGCTGCCGGAGAGCTTGTTGCCACGCTCGAAGTCGAGGATGTCCAGATCGGTGCCCAGATCCCAGTGCGGCTTAAAGTCGAAGTCGAACTCGCGCGGGGTGCCCCAGCGGCGACGCTCGATATTCTCGTCCTCGTCCTTGCCGTACGGCGTGGCCTCGCAAGGAATGTTGGGCAGGTGAGCCATGAAGTCGTACTGCTCCTGCTCGAGGGCGGTACGACGCTCGGCCAGACCGTCAATCTTCTCGTTGACGGCGCGCACGGCCTCCTTGGCGGCCTCGGCCTCGTCCTTCTTGCCCTCCTTCATCAGGGCGCCGATTTTCTTGGACTCGGCATTGCGCGTAGCCTGGAGCTCCTCGACCTCGGTGATGACGGCACGACGCTCGTCGTCGAGCTCAAAGAACTTCTCGCGATCCCAAGACGTCTGGCGGTTAGCCATGGCGACATCGATGGCATCGGGGTTCTCGCGAACAAACTTGATATCAAGCATTAGATCCTCCGGCGATATACATTCCATTTAGGTTGCAACCTTGTACATGTATGGGCAAGTATATACTTATGAGCGTTTACGACCCAACTCAACTACGCAAGAAGGCACCCAATGGACGCAGTTTTTTCCTTTTTGTTTGGCACCCGCACCGGTTTTGCCATCCTTTTCGCCGGCGGCATCCTGTTATTTGCGATTCTTGCCTTTGTAATGGAGAAGCGTACCCATAAGATGTACGTCGACCGCGGACCCAAGTCCGAGGATGAGGAAGACAGCTTCTGGGACTAACCTGCCAAAAAGGGACAGGTTTATTTTGGTCGGTTTTATCTGGGCAAACGCAAGCGCCCCGCAACTGGAATTGAGCCAGTTGCGGGGCGCTTTTCGCTAAAAGGACAAAACCGCAGAAAATACCTGCCAAAAATAAACCTGTCTTTTTTTGGTCGGTTTTACTGGAGAGTTGCGTCGATTGCCTTGACCAGGGCGCTGCGCATGCCGGCGTCCTCGAGCGCAACGACGCCCTTGATGGTAGCACCACCGGGCGAGCATACGGCATCCTTCATCGCCGCAGGATGCTGGCCAGTTGCAAGCTGCAGCTTTGCCGTACCCAGCACCATCTGGCTCACAATGCGATAGGCATCGGCACGCGGGATACCGTGCTTGACCGCTGCATCGCCCAGGGCCTCGATTGCCATAGCGACAAATGCCGGAGCGCAACCACCCACCGTGCCGCCCACGAACAGCAGGCTCGTATCGAGCTCGACCACCGCACCGAGCTTGCCAAGCAGATCAAGCACCACTGCGCTCTGCTCATCACTAAGCGTGGAAGCCTTCTCGCAGGCGATGACGCCCTCGCCCACCGAAACCGGTGTGTTGGGCACCGTCGAGATGTGCGCGACGCCCGGCAGGACCTGCTCCCACTTGGCACTGTCCCAAGTCCAGGCAACCGACAGAACGACCTTGTCGGCAAGAATGTCCTTGAGCGGGGCGAATACCTTCTCGATCATGTACGGTTTGACCGCAGCGACCACGATATCGGATGCGGCGACAACCTCGGCGGCATCGTGACAGGCGACCATGCCGCGCGCCTCGCAGCGCTCAACCAGTGCGTCGTAGCGACCCGCGCAGGCGCACATGTCGCTCACAGCTACACCGGCAGCGATCCAGCCATCGGCCATAGCGCTCGCCATATTGCCAAAACCGACAAATCCAATCTTCATATCTCATAGTCCTTCCAGACACATTCCTCAAAACGAAAGGTGTTGTCCCACGCCATTGTTTCGTATTGCCGACCTATTTGTGATACGGCTCGCCACGACTGATCTTGCAGGCGCGGTAGATTTGCTCCAGCAGCACCACGCGCGCCAGGTTATGCGGCAAGGTAATGCGTCCAAAGCTGAGCATCTCGTCGGCGCGGGCGCGCACGTCATCGCTCACGCCGTCCGATCCGCCAATCACAAAGGCGATGTCGCTGTTACCACGCAGCATAAGATCATCGAGCCGCACCGAAAACTCCTCGCTCGAGCGCTCTTTGCCCTCAATGGCCAGCAGGATCACATGCGCTCGAGACGGCAAGGCAGCAAGAATCGCCGCCCCCTCCTTGTCGCGCGCGGCATCCACGCCGCCCGCCTTAGCCGGGTCGATATCGGCCACCTCGCGGATATCAACCTTGGCATAGGCACCTAGGCGCTTGGCGTACTCAGCGCACGCGTCCTTCCAAAAGCGCTCCTTGAGCTTACCGACGCAAACGACGGTGTATTTCACGCGCGTCTACTCCTTCGAATCGTTTTGAACTTTGCCGGCGGCCAGCATCTGCTCGAACATCGAGGCCGACTGCGAAAAGTCGCTCGGCAGCACGACCGTCGAGGTTTTACCCGTGCGAGCGAACTCCGTCATCATCTCGGACCACTGCGTAAACATGAACAGTTGGTTGGCCTCGTCATTGCCGACACCCGTCTCCTGGATGATCTCGAGCGAATCTTTGATACCCAGCGCGATGGCCTTGCGCTGGTTGGCGATGCCCTCGCCCGCCTTTTCCATAGCCTCAGCCTCGGCGGTCGCCTCGGTGACGCGCTTGATGCGGTCTGCCTCAGCGAGCTCCTGTGCCGCAGCGCGCTTGCGCTGGGCGGCGTTGATGTCGTTCATGGAGTTCTCAACCTCGGTCGGCAGTGCGATTTTGGTGATGAGCGTCGACACGAGGGTGAAGCCGTAGGCGGCCATCTGCTCGGAAACGGTAGCGTTGACATCCTTGGCGATGTCGTCCTTCTTGGCAAAGACCTCATCGAGTGTGTAGACGGGAATCGAAGAGCGCAGGGCGTCGGTGATGAAGTCACGCATCTGGTCGACGGGCTCCTGCAGCATATAGTAGCTCTTGTAGATGCCCGAATCTGCCGGGCCGGCGCCCATGTCATAGCTCACGTGGTACTGAGCAGAGACCTCAAGGCCGATGGTCACGTTGTCCTGGGTCTTAACGTCGATGCCAAAACCGTTTTTCATGGTTCGCAGACTCACCGTGGCAGCCTTGCGGTCGATCACGGGCACCTTCATGTGGAAGCCCGCGTTGACGATGCGGTTAAACTTGCCCAGACGCTCGATGATCACGGCATGCTGCTGTTCAACGACATAGCAGGCGCTGGGAAGCAGCAGCAACAGAATGATGATGGGAATCAAAAGGCTGGTAAGGACGGCGATGATACCGGAAAACAGCATGGTCTCTCCTCTGATAGGCACACGTTGGCATTAGGATACCCGTCCAAGGAGATCGTGCATAACAAAAAGCTCCCATTGCTGGGAGCTCTTTCATTTAATGGTGCGGGCGAAAGGACGTCCGCGTATCCGCTTCGCGGATCCGCACCGGCTTCGGCCGCCTGCCGGCGTCCTCGCCAGCTCGCTAAAAACGCTCCGCGTTTTCTTTACGCTCGCTCCTTCGCAGGTTCAAGTCCCTGTGATGGGCCCATAACAAAAAAAGCTCCCATTGCTGGGAGCTCTTTCATTTAATGGTGCGGGCGAAAGGACTTGAACCTTCATGGGGTTGCCCCCATACGGACCTGAACCGTACGCGTCTGCCAATTCCGCCACGCCCGCGTGCAGGAATTAGAATAACGGAGCGCCACCACGAACGCAAGAACTATTTTTGAAAAAGTTTGCAGGCATTTTCCCAAGCGGCTTGCGCGATTGTTTCGGCATCCTCACCAGTGCGATCGACACGGTCGTTAACCAGCGCGTTTGCCGTAATGGAGATCATTGCGGGCTCGCATTCAAGACCGCGGATGGGCTCCGGAGCCATATACGGGCAATCCGTCTCGAACAAAATTCGATCGAGTGGGGTTGCCGCAAATGCCTCGCGCACGTCGTCGTTGCGCTTAAAGGTGGCCGCGCCACCATAGGCGATATAGCAGCCCAGCTCCACAAAGCGCTCCATCGTGGCGCGGTCCTCGCCAAAGCAGTGCAGCACACAACCGGCCTGGGGCACGCCCACCTCTCGAAGCACGTTGTAGGCGTCCACGTGCGAGGTGCGCTCCTGGTCCGTGTCCTCGTGACGCAGGTGCAGCTCCACCGGCACATTGCGGCGCACGGCAAGCTCGAGCTGGCGCGCCATGCAGTCAATCTGCACGTTATGGGGTGCCGGCGCGATATCGTCGTCATAGTCCATGTGATAGTCCAGGCCGATTTCGCCAATACCGGCGCATAAGGGGTCATCGAGTGCGGCAACGACCTGTGCGTGAACGTCGTCGGTATAGTCCGGCGCGCCATACGGATGCACGCCGGCAAGATACTTGATCTGCGGGATATCCTGCATCGGCAGAATTTCGCGCACCAGCCAGTCGCTATAGTCCGTCACACTGCGTTTGTCAGCGATGGGGTCGAACATCGTCACCAACAGGTCGACACCCGCGGCTTTGGCGCGCATGAGCGTCTCGGGCACTTCTTTGCCCCAAAACGAAAGCAGATGCGCATGCGTGTCGGCAAGCGGTGCCAAGGGCACGGGGCAGGCGACCGTCTTCTTTTTCTTGGTAAACGTCACGCGTGCGGCATTAGGCATCATGGATTAGCTCCTGGGCCAGGCGGACAAAGTCGGCAACATCAAGCGTCTCGGCGCGCGTAGTGGGCGCGATACCGCAAGCCTCAAAGGCGGCATCGAGTACGTCCTTGGCAAAGCCGTTGGCGCTCATGGAGTTGCGAATGGTTTTGCGGCGCTGGGCAAACGCAGCGTCGATCACACGAGCCACGAACTCGCGATCGAGCCCCTCGGGCACCACGCCGTCAACACGGTCGATACGCACGACGGCCGAGTCCACGTGCGGCGCCGGCATAAAGCAACGCGGCGGCACCTCAAAGCGACCCGTCACCTGCGCATACAGGCCGAGCTTTGCCGTATAGCCGCCATAGGTCTTGTTGCCCGGCACTGCGGCAATGCGATCGGCAACCTCCTTTTGCACCATGACGACGGCGCGCTTGAGCGCGGGCATCGTCTGGAAGAACTGCAGGATGATCGTCGCAGCCACGTTATAGGGCAAGTTCGCGACAAACACCGTCGGCTCACCGCCCGCAGCCTGCTCAATCTGCTCCGAGCCCACCTTGAGCGCGTCGCCCATGATAAAGCGGAAGTTGGCATAGTCGGCGGCATGGGCGTCGAGCACCGGCTCGAGCTCAGGATCGGCCTCAATGGACGTAACGCACGCCGCCTCCTGCAGCAGCGCAAGCGTGAGCGTACCAACGCCCGGACCCACCTCGAGTACGCGCTCGTCACCTGCAAGCTCGGCAAGCTCGCAGATACGCTCGATCACATGATTGTCGATTAGAAAGTTCTGGCCCAGGCGATGCTTGGTCGCAAGGCCAAACTCCTCCAGCAGCTCCCTGGTGGCCGTGGGGTTTGCCAAAGGCGAAGTTGTCATGGTTGCCTCCTTAGCATGATGGCGGCGTCTTGAAACAAAAGGGCATGGACCGTGGCGGCCATGCCCTTACAGCTAAACAGCAAATTGCCGATATGGCGCTCGCGCGGTCTCTACGCCAGACGCGGGAACAGCGGCTCACCCTTCTCGACGGGCTGACCGCCGGCAAGCAGGCCCCAAGTGCAAATGCCCTTGAGGTCGTCACTCGCGGCCTCGCCCTCACAGGACAGACGGCGCAGGGCCTCGGCAGAAGTCTGGGGCATGAGCGGCATCAGCAGGTGAGCGGCAATGCGGATGGCCTCGAGCAGGTTGTAGATCACAAATGCCAGCTCGTCAGCCTTGGCCTCGTCCTTGGCAAGTGCCCAAGGCTCGGAGTCCTCGATGTAGTGGTTGGCGGCGTGGATGAGCTCCATGACCTCGTCCTTGGCTCCGCCGTAATCGAGCACATCCATCTTGGCCATGTAGCGCTCGACCAGGCCATCGGCAATCTTTGCCAGCGGGTTGTCGAACGCATCGAACGATGCGGGCTTGGCGGGCGCGCAACCGTCAAAGTACTTGCCGCTCATGTTGAGCGAACGCGAGATGAGGTTGCCCCAGCTGTTGGCTAGGTCGGCGTTGTAGACCTGCTCCATGCGATCGAAGCTGATGGCGCCGTCGGTACCGGGAACGACGTCGGTCATGAAGTAGTAGCGATAGCCCTCGACGCCCAGCATGTCGATAACGTCCTGCGGAGCGATGGCGTTGCCGCGGCTCTTGGACATCTTCTCGGCCTTGCCAGTCTCGGCATTGCGCACGGTCAGGAAGCCGTGGGCAAAGACGTGCTCGGGCAGGGCCTCGCCGATGGCCATGAGCATGGCGGGCCAAATGACGCAGTGGAAGCGGATGATGTCCTTACCCACGATGTGGAACTGCGCGGGCCAGCGATAGGCCAGCTCGGCACGCGCCTCGTCGGTGTCGACACCGTAGCCGACGGCCGTCATATAGTTGAGCAGCGCATCGAACCACACGTACGTCACGTGGCCCTCGTCAAACGGAACCTGGATGCCCCAATCAAAGCTCGTGCGGCTCACGGAAAGGTCATTAAGGCCGCCCTCGACAAAGCTGCGAACCTCGTTCATGCGGAACGCAGGCTCGACAAAGTCGGGGTGCTCGTCATAGAGCTTGAGCAGCTTGTCCTGGAAAGCGGAAAGCTTGAAGAAGTAGGACTCCTCCTGCACGCGCTCAAGCGGACGGTGGCAGTCGGGGCACAGGTGCTGGCCGACGCTGCCGTACTCCTCGTCGCCCTTCTGGACCTGCGTATCGGTGAAGTAGGTCTCATCAGGCACGCAATACCAGCCGTCGTAGCTGCCCTTATACAGGTAACCGGACTCCTTCATGCGCTCCCACAGGTACTGCACGGCATGATGCTGGCGCGGCTCGGTGGTGCGGATGAAGTCGTCGTTGGAAATCTCGAGCTTGCTCCAAAGCTCCTTGAAGTGCGGGGCCTGGCTGTCGGTCCACTCCTGCGGCGTCATGCCATGCTTGGCTGCGGCCTCGGCGACCTTCTCGCCGTGCTCGTCCATGCCGGTCAGGAACTTGACGTTATAGCCGGCGGAGCGACGATAACGGGCCTGAACGTCGGCGATGATGGTGGAATAGGCCGTGCCCAGGTGCGGGTCGGCGTTGACGTAGTAGATGGGCGTCGTGATAAAGAACGAAGGCTTGCTTTGATCCATGGGGTTGTCCTCCAGAAAAACGTTGCATACAGGGGATGATTCTAGCGCAAGGGCTGGATATCCTCCATCTATTGCATATCGAGCACCATGGCATAGACATCGCGCTTGCGGCGCGAATACTTCTGAGACAGGCGCTTGGCCACCGCAGAGGCGGGCTCCCCCTCCTCAAGCGCGACGCGGATATCCTCGCGCAGGGCCTCGTCGGGATCCGCTGCCGCGGCGCCAACCGGCACGGCACCGGCCTCCTCATCCTCGCTCGGCGGCGCGATGACCAGCGCAATCTCGCCCTTTACCTCGCCGCGAGTACGCAGCTCCTCGGCAAGCTGGGCGGCGGGCCCGCGCAAGACTTCCTCGTGCAGCTTGGTGAGTTCGCGGCAGACGGCAACCTCACGCTGGGGAAAGACCTCCGCCACGGCCTCAAGCGTCGCCACGATGCGATGTGGAGACTCGTAGAAGATGAGTGCGCCAGGTACCACGGCAAGGCGCTGCAAACGGCGCACGCGGTCGCCGTGCTTTCGGCCCAAAAAGCCCTCGAAGAAAAAATGCTCGCAGGGAATACCGGACGAAACAAGCGCCGTGACGCAAGCAGAGGGCCCGGGGATAACCTCAACGGGCACATCGGCCTCACGCGCCGCCTCGACCAGCGCCTGGCCGGGATCGGACACACTCGGCATGCCGGCGTCCGAGGCAAAGGCGAGGGTCTCCCCCGCCAGCAGACGGTCGACCAGGCCGGCGGCGCGGCTGGCGATCACATTCTCGTCGCAACGGACAAGCGGCTTGGAAATGCCCAGATGCATCAACAGCTTTGACGTCACACGCGTGTCTTCGCAGCAGATGGCATCGGCGGCGGCAAACGCCTCGCCAACGCGCGGGGACAGGTCGCCCAAGTTGCCGATGGGTGTGCCGACCACATAGAGTTTGCCCGTATGGGCGCTGTTTTGCGTCATATCAACCTATTCAATCATGCCGCGCTCGAGCGTACCGAGCGCCGCGCGGGCGTCCCATGCTGCAATGCGCTTCTCGGTCTTCCACGTTTGGAAGAACCAACCGGCAGCCGGCGCAAACGAAGCCAGCTGATTGGCGATAAACACGCGCTCGTAGGCATTGCGGCCCTCGGGCGTAACCGACGAGTTGGCAAAGATCGCCGCGCCCGACCATTCGCCCACCAGCACGGGGAACCCAGTTGAAATCGCTTCTTTAAGCTCGCGCTTGTTACGCGAAATCGCCGTCGTCAGCCCGCGGGGGCTCGTGATGTCGAGCGCATGCTCGTCGCGGTAATGGTACAGGTGAAGGTCCATGTAGACGTTCTTGTACTTGGCGCCGCGCATAAAATGCTTCCACTCGCCGGGATGCCCCGACGACGAGAAGACGACGATCTTATCCTCGGGCATATACGAACGGACGAGCTCATAGGCATCGCGATAGAAGTTGCGCAGGTAGTGCGCCGGAATGCCATCCGTCATGGTGAAGAGGCTCTTGCGGACACTCATCTGCGGCGTATCCAGCAGCTCAATACCCAGCAGGCTCTCGGCCTCGCCGTAGCGAGCGGCCAAGCGCTCGAGCACGTCGAGTGCGACATGACGACCGTTGGTGGACGAATGCCACTCGGCGACAGCCTCCGGCGTGGTGGGCGAATCGTTGGAATCGCCCTGGCCACCGGGCACAGTTGCTAGATCAAGCAGCACGCGGATGTCGTACTTGGCAGCCCACTCAATTGCACGGTCGATGTAGTCGACAACCGAGATGTAGGACGCATCGGACTCCTGCGAGCCAAAGGCATACCAGGGCACCGGCAGACGCACGGCGTTGAGGCCGATCTGCGCCATGCGACGGAAATCGTCCTCGCTCACAAACGTCTCGTAATGACGGCGCATGCGCTCGTTATAGGCGGCGGTGCCCATGGCCTCCTGCAGCTCGGCCGCGTTGGATGCACCGGTCGCCGCGTATAGCGACGGGGTCACCCAAGGCTCGGGAATAAACCAGCCAGAGAGATTAACGCCGAGTATCCTCTCCATCACTGCCCCCTTCGGATCGTGCAGGCCGAGCCTGCATCGTATTGCATAGGAAAAGTATCGTTTTGAGTATACCCGCGCGTGCGGACAGACGACCGAACGGTCTGTAAAGTGGCGCAAAAGCGGGAGGAATGTCTGGGGCGAGCGGGCACGAGCTGGTGCGCCGAGATGTGCACGCACGTCGGAAGTAAGCGCCGGAAAGCGCATCCCATTCTTTCGCTCAATAATGGGATGCGCTTTCCGCGGGTCCGCATAAAAGAAAAGGACCCCTTTGCAGAGGTCCTAGTCAATTCAAGGTGGCGGGGAAGGGAATCGCGTCCGCGCGCTGCGCGGACGGACCGCTGCGGCGCTTGCGCGCCTTGCGAGCTACGCTGGAAAACGCTTGCGCGTTTCCTCAGCTCCACGCCCTCACGGGGTTCGATTCCGTGCATGGTCCACATAAAAGAAAAGGACCCCTTTGCAGAGGTCCTAGTCAATTCAAGGTGGCGGGGAAGGGAATCGAACCCCTGACACGAGGATTTTCAGTCCTCTGCTCTACCAACTGAGCTACCCAGCCATTTGAGGTGTGCCTTGTTTCAAGGCTTGATTAGTATAACCAAGGACGCGCTCCGGTCAACCGAGAATTTGAAAAAAGTTTTTGAGCACGGCGCCAGCCACAAGTCCAACCCTATAGAACAGCACGTTAGAGACATCAACCCGCCGAAAGAAGTTTTTCGCTCAGGGCTGCACGGGCAAACTCACTTGGCGTCATCCCTTCAGCCGCCGCCCGACGACGAATCGCCTCCTTCATCCCTAGGGGAATCTTGACCGATAGCGTTGCCGTCCCTTCGCTTGAGAGCGGAGGCCGCCCGTGCATGATCCCCCCAACGGTATGCTCGCCGTCCGGAAACCCGCCATGCTCGTACGACTCGCACCACGCGTCAATCATTTCATCCGTTACAACCTGACCATTGGCAGCCGTATACGCCTTGCTCATCATCGACCCCTCTGCCGAGCTCGCTCGATCTCTTGCCAGAATTTCTTCTGAACCGGAGACAGGGCATGAACAATGAGCCGTCCACGAATTAGTTCGACCGCAACAAGTTCCACACTTCGACCATCTGGAAGCCATCCAATGGCAAGCCATCTCGGCGGCTCATCCTCCGACTCGCGGCGAATGCACTCAGTAACCGCGAACCAGGCACCAAGCACCTGCTTTTCCGTCAAGTGTTTTTTGGCGTTGGGATGGATCTCAACATCCATGCATCTTCTCCTCCATCTTACCCAATTTCGTATGACGAAAGTCCGCTGTCGCCAATTCCTACGCCGGCACTTGTTGAAGGGCGGGAGGCGTAGCGAGGATTGAAGGGCGTTCCAGTACCGCCCAGGCACCGGGACAGGAACACATGCGCCAGGGACGGACGTTTTCGTAGCACGCGAGGATGCCGCCGTTGCGGTCGATAAAGGCAATGTCGATGGGATAGGCCATAAAGCAGGTGTGAACCGAAGAGCAGCGTGGGAACGCCATGACGAGCGGCAACCCGTTGGCGGCAATCGGAGACCGTCCCAGCATGCCGCGCAGGCGCACGGCAAACGACTCCGCCACCACAAACTCGGCAGGCGTCCAACCCAGCCTGTTGAGCGCCCGCGCGTAGGCAATGTAGGATGAGGCCGCGGTCACATAACCACCCCCGGACGCCACGGATCGACTGTCACTGCGCGCTCGTGCGACAACTGCGCCGGTGCCCCCAGCGAAACGCCGGCGATGCTGAGCGAGCTCGGCCACGGCTCGTAGCGCATGGTGCAGGTATAGGTCCTAAACGTGCCGGAAAGCGAAAGCAGACCGCCATCCGATGTCGTCGCACCCTGTTTGCTCGAGACCTCGATCTGCAAGTCATAGCCTTCCATGGCATGTTGGATCTGAGCCTGAACGGTCGCGGAGGAATCGATGGAGCTGCCATCGCCCTCCCCGCTCGGCGCCACGGCGTGCGCTAGCACGATATCGGGCACCACGCGGTCGAAGCGTGCGACCGCACCGGCAAAGATCATGACGTTGTACACGATAAGCGCCAGAACCAGCAGGACGGGCGTGACCACGGCCATCTCGGCCGTCGCCTGGGCGCGCTCCTCGCGCAGGCGTTTGCGGATGCCCATTACGACCCACCGCCCAGGGCACCCGCCAGCGTGGCAACATCGACGGTAAGTGGGATGGAACCGCCGCCGGGCAGCGGAATCTCCGCTAGCGTGAACACCGCACCGCTGATAGTGCGCTCGACTTGATATTCCAGCGCCTCGCAAAGCGCCTTGGGGTCGGTCACGCCCAGCGGAATACTTCGTAGCTTGTCCTGCACTTTAGAAAGACCTGTGATGTCAGACCCCGGGCTCTTGATGACATTGGCGGTGTCGGTCAGTACCGGCTTTCGTAGGCGCAAGTCGCACGGCTCCAAGCCCAGCGCCGCCACGGACGCCGAAACGGTATCGCCGAGCCACGACGCAATGGAGCCCAGCGCGCCGCTGTTCCCTCCCAGGTCATCGATCATCTCATCCATAAGCTCGTCGGCCGAGCCCTGGATGTCTCCGTATCCCACAAGAAGCCGTCCCCAAACATCCATGACGCCATCGAGTACACCGGCAACGCCACCCGAACGCTCCTCCAGCGTCGAGAAAAACCGCGAGAGAACGTTGTTCTGCGCCGTCGCGTCATCGGGCGCCAGCACCGCAGCAGAGATCGCGCCGCGATCGCCAAGCCTGACTGTCGTGTTAAACGAAGAGTTGAGCTCATCGGGGCTCGAGATGGCACCCGAAACCGCAAAGGCAACCACGCCGTTGCGACCGGGCGGAGCGATACGCGGGCGCTCGCCCGAAAGCGCTTTAATGGCCTCGTCAAACGCATTGCCCGCACGGTCAGCCTCGTCCTCGGTCTGGCGCATGAGCTCGAGCTCTTTGTTGCGGCATTCGACGTATTTCTCCAGGGCGTCTTTGAATCGATCAAAGTGGTACTCGAAGCCGTTTTCGATAGAAGTCGAAGGAGCCGCAACGGCGCCGAGCGACGAAACACCAAAATGGCATCTGTTGCATTTGTCCTGCCCGTCATAAGCAGCGACCGAGGCTAGCCCGCCTGGCGTCCCTTTCTTATAGTTGGGGCAGCTCGTTCCATAATGCAGATACGTTTTGCCATCGTTGGTACTGGTTGGCCACGCCGCATCGGTATAGAGTTCCGTCGCTCGTACCTCGTCAGTGTTGCGCGGCAACAGCGGGATATAGGAAGCGACTTCATCTCCGCCCTCGGTTACATATGCACGATTGACCTCTGTACTCGCATAGGTGTAAAACGCCTTGCGCGCCGCCGACTCCGCCTTCATCTCGACGCTTGAACCCTGCGGTTTTTCGCCTGTCAGACGCTGGTGATAGTAGGCCCTCGCGCGATCGAGTGCCACTTGCGGCTCCCACGTGATACTCGAGGCTTTGTGCGGATTCTCAATATCCGATAGCTTTGCCAGGCTCTTCGCGCGTTCCCACATGCATGAGCGGCTGCCGACCGAAGCCGGATCCGACCCGCCGCAATCCGCAAGCCAGGCACGCTCTTTTGCTTTCGCCGTCTCCTCCGAGGCCTTCTGCAACTCATCTGCTGCGCGTTCCAGATCTTTCGATGTGTCTTTAATCACATCGGTCGAGATCTCGGAACCCTCGAGCGCAACGAAATCCGACTCGGACGTCCTGGGCACGGCAAGCGCCGTACCGGTATAGGTCGCACCCTCGGTATCCTGCGCCGACACGGCCTGCGTAGCTCGCGCGGCAACCAGATACGGTAGAGCCGTCTCGATTTTCTGCAAGCCCTTGGAGGCGCTTTTGGCAAACTTGTTGCGCGTTTTAATGATCTCGATTCCCGTGTCGACCATATCGCCCGCGGCAAGCTCGGCACCCGGAATAAGGATGGCGACCAAGCCGGTGCCGATCGTGGCAAACCCCGCCAGGCCCAAACTCAAAATGCTCGCATCCACCACCGTCGCAGCCGTATGGTAGGACGCCACCACATTGGCGCCTGCCAGCGCGCCGCTATCGGCAGCCACCTGGGTGTCTCCCGCGCGCGACATGCTCCATATCGCCGCCGTCGACGAAAACAGTAGCGTGAGCACCACCAAGATGACCACCGCAGAGGAGAGCGTGGTGTAGGCACCGTCTTCGATAAACAGGTCGATACCGGCTCGACCCATAAAGCCACCTCGCTTGCGGCGAGCACGCGGTCGGCAACGGCCCTCAAGCCCCCTCGTCACCTTCAACAGGCAGCGCTTAATCCCATGCAGCAATCCATGAATCATAGTCTCCCTCCAGCCACTCGGGACGCGATCGATACGAGACGTCGACCTTAAGCTCGACATAGCCGTTTTGGCCTGCACTACCCATAGCCTGCGCAAACGCGCCGATCACAGGCAGCGGTTTAACCTCACCGGTAACGGAAACGGACGAGACGCCGCCCGCGCCGGCCCGGCCAAGCTCGATATCCCACGACAGGGGCCCGCCGGCATGAAAAATCGAAACGTCGGGAACCGCGGCAAGACGGCGGCGGGCGAACTCCTTAATATCCTCGTCATTCCCCACCGTCGTCGTGGTCATGAGCCGCGCGGTCTCGGCGGCGGCAGACTCCATGACTGCGCGTGTATAGAGCAGGCACACCGGCTGCAGCGCCAGCAGGACGAGCGTCAAAAACGTCGGCAGTAGAAATGCCGCCTCGACCGCAGACTGCGCCCGGTCCTCGCGCGTAATGTCAATACAGCACGATGTCCTTAGCACCCGCAGCAGCGTCGACAACCGATGTCGAGGTGACGCCGTGAGACGCCGCCCGCTCGACCAGCGCCGCCAAGCGCCCATCGGTACCGGCACGCCAGAGCCCGGCGATCGCCAGCACAATGGAAAGCAGCGCCACCGTGACGATGGCGTATTCGACCGTTGCCTGGGCAGATTCCTCACGCAGGACATCATGCATTTCACGACCCCTCCTTTGAGTTCGTTGTCTGCGGGGTCAGGCGGACCACGCGCAGGCGACACGAAGTATCACCAGCATCCGCGGCAACCGTCACCATATCGACCCAGCCGCGTCCGTCACGCACGATGGCGCCCCACACGTTGCCCTTGATGTCGAGATAACCGCTCAGAGCAAGTTGCGCCGTGGGCACCTCGCGATAGGCGCGCAGCATATCTGCCGCCGCTTCGGTCATCGGTCGGCATTCGGACCATGCGAGACGAACAGCGACAGCATTGTTTGCAGATGAACCCGTTGCAGCGTCCGCTCGCTCGTCGAGTGCTTGCAAGAACGTTTGCGCCGTGATGGCGGCATTCGCATCGTCCGCGTCTCGCGCATCGTCTTTTTGAGACGCCGCCGAACCCGAGCCCGTATCCGCGGCAACCCCTAAACGTTGTTGCCGTGCTGCGTTAAGCCCCCAAACCGCCACCGCCACCGCCACGACCGCACAAGCGAGCACCAGCAACGCGCCGACGGGACGGGCGCCCTCTACAGGCTGTTGATGCCCTCGCTGATAGCGCTCCATAGATCTTGGACCTTGCCCTTAAATGCGACGATGGCAATGATGGCGATCACCACGAGCACACCGACCAGGATGGCGTACTCGGTGGTGCCCTGCGCGCTCTCCTCCCGCAGCAGTTCCTCGGCACGCTGGCGAGCGTGAATTGACTGGCAAAACGCCCAGCTCCAGACCTTGCCAGCAACGTCAGTCATCGTATTCATGTATTCCTCCCTACATCATCCCGCCTGCTCCCAGCAGCGGGCCCAATATGGACAGAAGCAACGCCGGCAAGATGAGCGTGCCGGTGGGAATCAGCAGCTTGACCGGCGCGCGCTCGATCTCGCGCTCGACCGCAGCGCGATGCGCCGCGCGAATCTCGCGACTTTGAGCCGCCAGCGTCTCGGCAAGCGGGGCACCGAGGGCAAGCGCCTGCCCTGCTGTGATGGCAAAGGTCTCGAGTGCCCGCACATCTAGATCGCGCGCGGCCGCCAGAAGCTCGTCCTCGCGCGTCCCCACGCCCACCTGCCACGCCATGCAGGCTCGCTCAAGGCGGAGCGCCAACGTCGATCGGCGATTGGCGCAAAAAACCTCAAGCGCCGCATCGAACGAAAGGCCAGCCGAAAGCCCCAGACGCACCACGTCGATCATCTCGGACACCTCGCCAAGCGACACCTGCGCCGTACCACCCGTGCCGAGCATGCCCTTCAACCGTGCTACCAGGGCATCGGTTACCGAGCAGGCAGCCGCAACAACCAGCAGCGCCTCGCGTTTGCAGACCTGGGCGATCTTGCATGCGTCCGCACGATTGAGCCCCGTCGCGACAAACACACTGAGCGCGCACAGGCACGCCGCGGCCCCGACCAAGACGCTCATAGCTCCACCCGCATAATGCGCCGGATGACCACCAGGGCGACGGCGTTGAGAGCAAGGCCCAGCACCACGGCACCGGCACCCGCCGGCGTTGCAAGGCCGCGGCGAAAATCGGCCGAGAGCAGCGCCAGCACCGCGCACATACCCGCCGGCATCGCCGAGACCATGTGTGCCGACATACGAGCCTGCGATGTCTTGACGTCCAAGCGGCGCTTGAGCTCAATGCGCTCCCCCACCATGTTCGACGCCTCAGATAACAGGTCGGCGAGCGGGGCACCGGTTCGCTGCGACACCTTGAGCGCCAAAGTGACAAGCGAAAGGCCGGGGGCATCGATACGGTCGAGTAGGTCATCCAACGCATCAGTCGCCGAGACGCCGCAGTCGATCGCCGCCGCCACGCGCAAAAACTCGGTATGTACCGGCTCTTGTGCGTGAGTTCCCACAAACCTCATTCCCTGGGCCAGCGAATGACCCGAGGCGAGCGACATGGAGAGCGCCGTAAAGGCTTCGGGCATGGCTTCTTCCACATCGTGTTGCTCGCGGCGACGGTCGAAGGTGTCGCGAGCGGCGCCCACGCCAAACGGCGCGAGCAGCCCCAGGACAAAGCCGATAGGCGACAGCGATACGACAGCCAGGGCAATGCCGCAGGCGCCACTCGACAGCAGCAAGCATGCCAGGCGCGCCTCGTCATCCTCGATGACAAGGCCAAGGCGTTGTGCTGGAATCAGCAGCGCCCAGGAGCGGGCAGTCTTTTTTAGCAGGTCGTTTTCTACCAGCTCGCGCGGCAGTTTCTCGGCCACCGACTCAAGCGTATGACGGGCCAGCTCCGCCGGCGGCACGCGCGGCGCACGAGGCTCCGCCCCGCACGCCACCGCGGCAGAAAGCCCCGTTAAGCCCCCTACGACGAGGGGCACAACGATCTCCATTCGTCCACCTCCTCTTGCGTGAGCGTTCCCGAGCGCAGGCCCTCTGCGATAAACGGAGGCTCGCGATCGAGCGTCCAGGTGCGCGTGGCGGCATCGAACGTCACGTAGCGCTCAAGCTCCACGCCACCCGACGCGCCGCGTCGCACCCCCGAATAGGAAGACACGAAACGCCTGCCGTCCGCATGGCGCTCGGACATCACGATGCCGTCGAGCGCCATGGCAATCTGCTCCTCGATAAGCTCGCTCGGCAGGTCGATGCCATAGCGCGCAAGCAGCGTCAAACGCACCACGGTCTCCTGCTCGGTGCCCGCATGAAGCGTGGTGAGCGACCCATCGTGCCCGGTGTTCATGGCCTGCAACATGTCGCAACATTCCGCACCGCGCACCTCGCCCACCACGATGCGGTCGGGACGCATGCGCAGGGCGTTGGTCACCAGGTCGCGGATTGTCACCGCGCCCTCGCCCTCAATTGAAGCCTCGCGCGCCTCCAGGCGAACCACATGCGGGTGATGCGCAAACTTGAGCTCGGCGGAGTCCTCGATCGTCACGATGCGCTCGCCGGTGGATATTTCGCACGATAGCGCGTTGAGCAGTGTGGTCTTGCCCGACCCCGTGCCACCTGCAACCGCCAGATCCTGACGCAGCGATACCGCGCACGACAGCAGCTGTGCATACCAAAGCGGTAGCGACCCCAGGCCCACAAGCTCGTCCAACGAACAGATGCGATCTGAGAACTTGCGGATGGTGAGGATCGGCCCATCGATCGCCACAGGCGGAATCACCGCGTTGACGCGATAGCCCGTCTTGAGGCGAGCGTTGACAATGGGGCTGCGCTCGTCGATGCGCCTGCCCAGCGGCGAGATGATGCGGTCGATGAGCACGCGGATTTGCTCGTCATCCTCAAACGCATGCTCGATGGGATATAAGACGCCGCCGCGCTCAAAGAAAGCCGATCGGCAGCCGTTGACCATGATCTCGGTGACGGTGTCGTCCTCGATGAGCGGCTGCAGCGGGCCCAGGCCCACCACGTCGTCCAGGATCTCATCGATGATGGTCTCGCGCTCGGGCGTCGCCAGGTCGCCCGGCTCCTCCACGTTGAGCGCCGCCTCCACCGCAGGACGCAATTCCGAGCGGGCGCGCGCCGGATCGATGTATGCGCTGATACGCGCCACCTCGTCATAGCCCATGCGGTCCATCACGGCGCGCTTGGTGCGGCGCTTGACGGCACGGTGGCGCCCTGCGTCAACAGGCACTGTCGCCGCGGCCGCGCCGGCCGCCTTAATCCTTGTTTGCAAGCTCATCGCGAATCACCCTCGCGCGACCAGGGAAGACGGATGCGCGGGCGCTCGGTGCGCGTCGCGCGGTCGGTGACCATGTCACTCCAGGGACCGATGGCGCAGCCCAGCTCCACGAGCATCTCGCGCGTGGCTTCGCGCACGCTGGTGGCAAAAGCGCTGGTCTGGCCCACCGCTTCGTCAGCACGGCCGAATGCCATGAGCGCCGCCAAGTCCTGCCCGCCGTCGGCGATGCGGATCTTGGAGCTTAACGCACAGGTAATCTCAAAGCGCATGGCGACATCCTCGTCGGCGCAGCGCGCGCCAAACCGGTTGAACACGGCGCTCATGCGCGTACGCGGCACGCCCACACGGCTCGCCAGCTCGATGACGCGCGCCGCGGACGTCGCAGACGACACCGATGGATCGCCCACGACCAGGCAGCGGTCGCTTGCCGCCACTGCGGCCGCCACGGCGTCGCCCCAAAAGACCGAGGTGTCGACAAGCACCACGTCGGATTCACGGCGCAAGACGTCGAGCAGCAGCTCCACCGGGCGCGCCATGAGCTCGGCCTGTTCGGGCGCGGCGACCGGGCCCCAAAGCGTGACGCCCGGGGCAACACGCATCGAGGCGGCCACGATGTCCGATTCGGCAAGTGCACCCGCAGCCGATGGCTCGATAAGCGTCGCCATGTCATGCGGGGCATCGGCACCCAACAGGTCGTGAAGGTTTCCAAACATCAGGTCCAAGTCGAGCACGGCGGCACGCAGGCCCAGCAGCGACGCCGCGTGCGCCATGGTGGCGACGATCGTCGACTTGCCGCAACCGCCCGAACCCGAGACGGCGCAGACAACCGGGGCTCGATGCGACGGGGCTGCGGCATCCGCCGGCGGCGTGGGGGCAGGCGGCGCCGACACGGGCGGCAACGTTCCCGTCTCCCCGGCAGCGCTCATATGCTGCGCCCAAGCCGGCATGGCAGGTTGATCGGCCCGCGGGGCCGAGTCTGGAGACTTCACGGCCGCATCGGCACGAACATTGTCGTTCCCGGCAAGCCCCTCAACCTCGTCGAGCTCATCGACCAGGCTCACGCCATGCACGTATCCCATATCTACAGCCAGAAGCTCCTCGCCATACAGCACCGGCTCTCCGGCATCATCGTATGCAAGGGGATCCCGGGGGCACCGACCATGCTCGGCTTCCGCTTTTCCACAATCATCAACACGCGGGCCTCTTGTAGCGCGAGGCGCCCCGGGTTCCCTATCAACAAAAGCATCGGGCTCAATCGTCAGACACCGGTCGTAATCAACCGTTCCCTCGCCCGCGCGCCCGTTGCCGCATATGCTGCGCGCAGCGATAACCTCGGTCGCCCCCGCGCGAAACAGCCTCTCAATATCCGAAGGATCGAGCGTCTCTATCAATACGACCACGCGACTCACGCGGCCCTCGGCCGCCAGACGCGCAACGGTCTTTCGCACGTCTTCGGCATCGAACAGGGCCGCCGCGATAATCGCCGCCCCGCGACGCGACGGAAACGCCCGCGCCATGGACACCAGCCCATCCAGGTCGCCCACGCGAAGCACCTGCGCGCCCGCATCGCGACCCTCGACCTCCCGCTGCAGCAATCCGTAATCACCGCACGCGCAGCATGCAAGCCAGATCGCCTTCATCACTCGTCGCCTCCACTCTTTTTGCCGCGCACCGTGGCGGGAATCGTCAAACTGACCGTCCCCTTGCCCGAGGCCCCCAGCAATTCCTTAACGTCTTCGGGGTCGGCCGCCAGCGTCACCCATTCGATCTTGCCTTCGCGCGTGGCGCCGGCCACTTCGCTGGTATCGATCACGCGCGCGCCGCACAGCCGATCGGTCACGCCGTCCTTTTGCACGTACACGTCCACGTAGCTGCCCACGCCCGTGGCGCCCCCGACCGAATGCTCGGCATCGACCGCCACCGAAACGGCGACCTTGCCTTTGGGCACCTCGAGCGTGTGGCTTTCGGCCTTGGTGTAGACATCGCAAATCACGGCATTTTTAGGGATGCGCGAGGTCGTCACGTCGCCGCGCACCTGGCGCAGCTCGGTCGCCGCATCGCGCGGCAGCAGGCTCGCCAGCCATTCCTGGGTTATGACATTGGTCTCGTCGAGAGTCTCGCCCGCATCGATATCACGCGCCGCGACGCACACCTCGACGCGATCGCCGCCATACTTGGCCAGCGTCTCGGCCTGGGCCTGCTCGGCCTGCGAGTGGATCGACGATGCGTAGACCATGCAGAGCAGCGCGGCGAGCACACCCGCGATCAGACTGATGGCGATGCGCTTGCTCTTGTTCACGGCCGCTCCTCTCAAGGTAGCACCGGGCGGATGCCCGTACCACCATTGTCCGAGCGGGCAAGCGGCAAAACGACGCGATCGCAATCTTGGTTTTGAGTGTCAAACCAATTGCCGACCAAAAGCTGACCGGCCCGTCAAGCTCGTGGCAAGGTTTTGGTCAGCACGTCGGCAAAATGCACGTTTAAGGGTGCATCAACAGCAAAAAAGCCGCCTCCCGTACCGTTGGGAGACGGCTGTCATAGGTAGATTCAATTACAGATGGACATCGGGATCGAGCATCTGTGCACTCACGCGCATGGATGACGCCAAGTTTTGGAACGTCTCCAAACGCAGGCTGTCGATCTGCCCGGCATCCTCGGCCTCGCGAACGGCGCAGCCCGGTTCGTGAGTATGCGTACAGTCGCCAAACCGGCACGCACGCGACGTCTCGACGATCTCGGGAAACGCGCGCGCTAAGCCCCGCTCATGACCCACGAGCGGCAAACTGCGCAGGCCCGGGGCGTCGGCAATAACGCCGGCGTCGCCTGGCAGCGCCACCATCACGCGCGCGACGGTGGTATGGCGGCCCTGGTCATCGCGTTCACGCACGCCGCCGGTAGCCAACGTATCGTGGCCCAACAGCGCATTGAGCAGCGTCGACTTGCCGGCACCCGACTCGCCCAGGATCATGGCGCAGCTTCCGGCGGGCACGCAGGCGCGAACCTCGTCCAGGCCACGGCCCTCGGCAGAAGATGTCACGATTACGCGCACATCCGGACCCACCAAGCGGTGTACGCGGTCCAGATCGCGCTCGAGCTCATTGGCGTCGCAGCGGTCGGCCTTGGTGAGTACCACCACCGGCTCGGCATCGCAGTCGAGCGCCAACACCAGCGAGCGCGCCACGCGGTCGAGCAGCACCTCGCCGGCGCCGAGCGCCTGCACGATCAGCACGCTATCCACGTTGGAGCAAAGTACCTGACGATCACCGCGAGCGCGACCGCGCCAACGCTCAAAACTCGTGCGGCGTGGCAGCACGCACTCGATCACGCCCATGTCATGCCCGGGCGCACGGCGCACCGCCACGCGGTCGCCCACGGCGGGCAGCAGAACCTCATCCTCGCCACGCGACTTGGCAAACCCCACGGCATGCTCGGCACGAAAGGTGTCATCGGCAGTCGCCACCAGCGGAAACCCGCGATCCAGGCGCACCACGGCACCAAGTTGCATCTGCTCGGGCTCCTCGGCCTGGGCGCAAAAGTCGTCAAATGCCGCTTGCTGAGCATCATCGATCGGCAGGTCGTCGAACGCCGGAACATCCTGCAGCGCGTCGAGCCCTGGCACGCTTGCCAGCAGCTCCTCGGCAGACGCGGGGACTTCGGTCGCAAGCTTCCGACGACGATCGCGCTTAGCCCGCGCCCCCGTCGTCTTTTTCTTCGCCTTCGCCTTAGCCTTGCCCACAAGCGCCTCCCAGCACAAAACCACACAACTGAGCAGGTATTTTAACGCATTGTTCCGTCCGACTTACCAAATGCTGCGGCGTACTCGTCATCATCCATCCAATCGATGATGTCGCCGGGCTTGCAATGAAGCGCCTCGCACATTGCTTGAAGTGTAGAAAAGCGGATCCCCTTGAGTCTTCCCGTTTTAATTCGAGACAGATTAACAGGCGATATTCCAATGATTTCGGCAAGTTCCTGCGACGAGATTTTACGGTCCGCCATCACGCGGTCAAGACGCATAACAATCGGCACCGTGCCACCCCCTAGAGAATCTCGTCTGCATCTTCCTGCAATACCCTACCGTATTCAAAGACCCCCGCCAACGCAAAGAAAACGAGTCCGTAAGAAAGCGATTGAAAATCAAACTCGGGAAACACGGGCTCAGCCGTTCCAAGAACATTGCTGTATGGCAATTGAATCGTCGGCCATATGATGCTGATGACGGCTTTTACCGACATCAGGAGGCCAGCCGCGACCAAAATCCTGGTCTGCCACTTACCAAAAGGACGACCCTCATGCCTGACTTTCGCCGTCAGAATCGTAAACAGAAGAAACGTTGCAGCGTCGCAAAGCGTGCTAACCATAAACAAGAGCAGAAATCCGCCGCTCACCGCAGAGATACCCTCGATGAGCAACAGGTTCGCAAGATGAACGAACAACACCACGCAACATAGCGCTTGAACCGCCAGGGCGATACAGAAGATTGTCAGAAAACTCGTCGTCAACCGCAGATGTATATCGCGATCTTTCATTTCTCCTCCTTTTTTCCTTATTTCCCTGCGTTCATTGTACTTTTCAATCCAACCGCTCTCGCTCAAAACCATTTACCAGCAAATCAATACCGTTCATTTTTAAAACTCTTTATTTAATGTTTTATATAAAGTAATTTACCTTTATAGAGTTTGGAGGACCCATGAGAAAGCAAGCCGTCCTTATCCTTATCTTATCGCTGTCCCTTTTCGCCCTCTTCTCGTCAGTACGAACCAATTCCGATCCAATCAATATCTCATTGCCCGAATTTCGATCGAAATTAAGCAGAGGCGAATCTTTTATCGTGCAAATTGAGCTGGAGGGCTGCCCGGCCTGTGAAGAGCTCCGTGCGGCAGAACGCTCGCTTTCGCCGAGTCTCAAGAACGACATCGAGATCCTCGTTGTCCCTAAGAGCCAAAAGGAGGTTGATAGGGAAACACTTAAGGCGCTTCTGCCGTCATTCGAGTTTTATCCTTCAATTTTTGCCATCTCTGAAGGAAAGATAGCGTCCGAGTTCGACCTTTCCACGCTTGATTCGTTTGAAATGCGTTTCACGGATTGGAGGCTGAATCTGAACAACACGGCAATGTCAAGCTAAATGTCAGGAGGATACACATGCTACGCAACGTTCCCGTAAGCCGTAAGTCATTCATCGCAAGCGCAGTTGCGCTTTGCTCAATTGCCATTTCACCAAAGCAATCTAAGGCGCAACCTCTTGAAGTAGAGTTCCCTTCTGCCGAAGAGTACATTGAAGCTGTCAATGAGTCCGGCACAGGATGGACGACATACGCACTAGATGAAAACGGAGATGTCCAAATTATCGATCGATTCCAGACCCTGTCTTTGGATGATTTAGCAACTGCCACACGCGGCGCTAAAGAATGGATCGTCAAAATTGCCATTTTTATTGGAAAAGAACTCATCGGCTATGTAACGGGGCTTGTAATCGACGGACTGATTAAGAAGATCATAAGCAAAACCGGAGGTTATTGGCCTGAGTATGCAGCAAAGCAACTCCTTGGACACCCCGTACCCGCAGGCAACGCGTACCGTCTACCTTGCAGCGTCTATCCCCCCAACTCCGGAGAATACATTCGTTGTATAAATAGTTAGGATACGGCTATGTTGCCAGTCATCATTGCCCCCGTAATTGGTGTATGGGGCATCCAGTATTTCCTCAACAAGAAGTGGCTCTGGGGCATTGGGTGCATAGCGATAACATTAATATGCTATTTCCTTAGCCTCATTGTCAAAGCATGCTGGCCGAGTGCCATCTCTTTTGGAATTGCTCTTCTCAGCTCGGTCCAGCTATATGGAAGCAAAAAGGGTTTATCCTTCTTTAGTGCCCTGATATCGGCTCCGCTACCTCTGCAAATCTACTGGGGAATTATGGCCGTCATCGTTCTCTTTATGCCTCAAATCCCCTTCAGCGACGTTCCCGGCTTCTCCTAACGCGTCGCCGATTCAACCCCATACAATCCAGTTCACAAAAAGAGTCGGTCGAGCAAATGCTCTAAAAAAGAGCTGGCCGGGCAAAGCCCGACCAGCTCACATACTTTCCCTCAGCCCTTTTCATCCGCACGGGAGAAAAGCCAGCAAGGATAGCGCAGGGCCCGCCCCGGAAGCCCTTTCTCCCGAACGATCCCGCAGCGCGAAGCGCGAGGACCAGTGAGGGAGAAAGGGCGTGGGGCGGGCCCGGACAGGTACGTTACTCCTTCTCGACCGCGCGCATGATCGCCTTGTAGATCTCCATCAGCGGGATGATCAGGAAGGCCAGACCCAGCGCGGCAAGAACGCCCTTGAGCTCAAGCGTCACAGGGCCAAAGAACATCTCGGCAAGCGTCGGCTGCACGGTCACGATCACCGTCAGCACCAGTGCCAGCGCGGCGGAAGCCCACAGCCACTTGTTCTGCTTCTTCATGGTGAACAGCGACGCACGACGGCTGCGCATATTGAAGCAGTGGAAAATCTCGACCATGTTGAGCGTGATGAACGCCATCATCACGCCTTCCTCGTCGGCATTGCCGGCGATCATATCGGCGATGTGGATGTAGCCCATGTCAAAGTAGACGCCCACAAAGAAGCTCGCCAGCACCAGCACGGTGATGATCAGGCCCTGGACCACGCAGTCCAGACCCATATTGCCGGCAAAGACGCCGTCCTTGGCGTTGCGCGGTTTGCGCTTCATGATGTCGCCCTCGGCATCCTCCATGCCCAGCGCGAGCGCAGGGAAGCAGTCGGTAACCAGGTTCACCCACAGCAGCTGCACCGGCTGGAAGATGGTAAAGCCGATGAGCGTGGCGATAAACACCGAGAACACCTCGGCAAGGTTGGCCGAAAGCAGGAACTGGATGACCTTGCGGATGTTGTCGTAGATGCGACGGCCCTCTTCGCAGGCACCGATGATGGTGGCGAAGTTGTCGTCGGCAAGCACCATGTCGGCAACGTTCTTGGTGACGTCGGTGCCGGTGATGCCCATACCGACGCCGATGTCGGCGCGCTTGATGGACGGGGCATCGTTGACGCCGTCGCCCGTCATGGCGACGATCTGGTCGCGCGACTTCCAAGCCTCGACGATGCGGGTCTTGTGCTCGGGCTGAACGCGGGCGTACACGCCGTAGTCCTCGATGTGCGCGTCGAGTTCCTCGTCGCTCATGCGGTCGAGGTCGGCGCCTGTGATGGCCTGGCTGCGATCGGTGACGATACCCAGCTGCTTGGCGATGGCCACGGCGGTGTCGATGTGGTCGCCCGTAATCATGACGGTGCGGATACCGGCGTCGTGCGCCTCGCGGATGGCGTCGGCGACCTCGGGGCGGACCGGGTCAATCATGCCGGACAGGCCGCAGAAGACCAGGTCGTGCTCGAGCGCGGCGGGGCTGCAGTCGGCCGGGACCTCGGTGTAGGTGCGGCTCGCCAGCGCCAGCACGCGCAGGGCCTCGTCGGCCATGGCCTTGTTGGCGGCCACGAGCTCGGCGCGACGCTCCTCGGTCAGGGGGACAACCTTGTCGCCCTCGTAGATATGGGTACACAGGCCGATCACCACGTCGGGCGCGCCCTTGGTGTACTGCTCGTACTCGCCGTCCAGGGTCTCGACGACCACGGACATCATCTTGCGGCCCGAGTCAAACGGGGCCTCGCCCACGCGCGGATGCTCGGCAGTCAGGCCAGTGAGCCCCGCCTTGCCGGCATCGTTGACGAGCGCACACTCGGTCGGCTCACCCACAGCCTCGCCCAGTTCCTCGTCCCACTGGGCGTCGGAGCACAGAGCCATGCCGGCCAGGAACTTCTCCTTAGGCGCAGCGAGCTCGTGCTTGACGACGGTCATCTTGTTCTGGGTGAGGGTACCGGTCTTGTCGGAGCAGATGGTCTGTGTGCAGCCAAGGGTCTCGACGGCGGAAAGCTTGCGGATGATTGCCTGGCGCTTGGCCATCTTGGTCACGCCGAGCGACAGCACGATGGTCACGACGGCGACCAGGCCCTCGGGGATGGCAGCGACGGCGAGCGAGACGGCGACCATAAAGGTATCGAGCAGGGCGGTCGGGTCGGTAAGAACGTTGCCCACGCCGTGGCGGATGATATCGACGCCAAAGATAACGACGCAGATGACGATAACCATGATGGTGAGGATGCGGCTGAGCTCGGCAAGCTTCACCTGCAGCGGCGTGAGCTCTTCCTTGGCCTCGGCCAGGGCGCCGGCGATCTTACCCATCTCGGTGTTCATGCCGGTGCCGACCACGACGGCGCGGCCGCGGCCGTATACCACGGTGGAACCCATGTAGCACATGTTCTTGCGGTCGCCGAGCGGCACGTCGTCGGTGCCGGTGGCGAGCTCGATCACGTTGGCATGCTTCTCGACAGGCACGGACTCGCCGGTAAGGGCGGCCTCCTCGATCTTCATCGTGGCGCTCTCGAGCACGCGGCAGTCGGCCGGGACGGAGTCGCCCGCCTCGAGCATGATCACGTCACCAGGCACGAGCTCGGCACTCGGCAGGTGCACGAGTTTGCCGTCGCGCAGCACCTTGGACTGCGCCGCGCTCATCTCTTGCAGGGCTTCGAGGGCCTCCTCGCTTTTAGCCTCCTGGACCACGCCCAGCACCGAGTTGACGATAACGACGAACATGATGATGGCGACATCGGCAAAGTCCGCCTCGCCCTTGACCATGCCCGTGAGTGCACTGATGACGGCGGCAACGATCAGCATGATGACCATGGGGTCGGCCATCTGCTCAAAGAAGCGCTTCCACAACGGCGTCTTCTCGGCTTCCTCGAGCTTGTTAGGGCCTGTCTTGGCGAGGCGCGACGACGCCTCGTCGTTGCTCAGGCCGAGGTTCTCATCGACACCTTGGTCGCTGAGTACCTCCGCCGCAGCGGACAGGTATTCCTTTTGCATATAGAGTCCCCTCCTGGGATTCGGGCCACTCAGCAGATTGATGCCCGATCATAATTCCCAGGAGAAGGGCAAGGGCTCATCAAGGCTGCCGTGCTGAGCGGCAGTTGATAGTGGGGCTATGGTACCCCAAAGCGGCGCGTCTAGCCAAAACATTCCAATTGGAAACACGGCTCGAGTGCAACGATGCAGACCGTGTGATGCTCAACATTGATAAAACGTTTTTTCTTCGGCGCATCGTCAAACTGAAATATCGCCCAGATAGCAGCGGTCAGAACGGTTGGTAAAGATTTTTCATATACCGTTTTTACCGCAAAAAAAGAACTTCTAATTCGGCATACGGTCGATTTTTGAGGGTATTCGGTCGTCATTTCGTTATAATCATCTCAGTTTTATTTCTTATGGTTTATCTATCAGCGCAAGACGATGTCAGATGGAGGTCTGAATGTACAAGCGCACCAAGATTGTATGCACCATGGGTCCCGCCTGCGATAGCGACGAGACCATCCGCGAGATGATCAAGGCGGGCATGAACGTCGCCCGTTTTAACTTCTCGCACGGATCCTACGACGAGCACCACGGTCGCATCGAGCGCGTCCGTCGTATTTCCAAGGAGCTCGGTATGCCCGTCGGCATCCTGCTCGACACCAAGGGCCCCGAGGTCCGCACCGGCCTTCTGGTCGACGGCAAGAAGGTTGCCGTCAAGACCGGCGACAAGATCGTCGTTACTGCTCAGCCCACGACCGAGGATTTCCACGGCACCGCTGAGCACATCTCCCTCGACTACCTGGCTCTGCCCTCCGAGGTCGAGAAGGGCTCCCTCATCCTGATCGATGACGGCCTGGTTGCCCTTGAGGTCGAGTCCGTCAGCGGCCAGGATATGACCTGCGTCGTTAAGAACGACGGCCTGATCGGCGAGCGCAAGGGCGTCAACATGCCCAACGTCAACATCTCGCTGCCCGCCATCACCGAGCGCGATCGTCAGGACATCCTCTTTGGCCTGACCGAGAACATCGACTACATCGCCGCTTCCTTCATCCGTGACGGCGAGTCCGTCCGCGGCATCCGCGAGCTTTGCCGCGAGAACGGTGGCGAGCACGTGACGATCTTCCCGAAGATCGAGTGCGCCCTGGGCGTCGAGAACTTCGACGAGATCCTCGAGGCTTCCGACGGCATCATGGTCGCCCGTGGCGACCTGGGCATCGAGATCAAGCCCGAGCTCGTTCCGCACATCCAGAAGGAGATCATCGCCAAGTGCAACGCGGCCTACAAGCCCGTTATCACCGCTACGCAGATGCTCGACTCCATGCAGCAGAACCCGCGCCCGACGCGCGCCGAGGTTGCCGACGTTGCTAACGCCATCTACGACGGCACCGACGCCGTTATGCTCTCTGGCGAGTCCGCTGCCGGTAAGTACCCGGTCGAGGCCGTCAAGATGCAGGCCAGCATTGCTCTCGAGACCGAGAAGTACCTCCCGGCCCACGCTCCGCTCGAGGTTCCGGCCGACGCTCATGGCACCCGCGTCGTCAACAACGTTGTGGGTATGTCCGCTGTGAACATGGCCACCACCGTTGGCGCCAAGTGCATCACCGTGCCGACGACCACCGGTCGTACCGCTCGCCTGATTTCGCACTTCCGTCCCAACATGCCGATCTGCGCGTTCTCTCGCCACGAGTGGGCCGTCCAGCAGATGATCATGTACTGGGGCGTTATCCCGCATCAGGCCGAGATTACCCAGGGCACCGTCAACGGCACGATCGTCAAGGCGATCGAGACCGCTAAGGAGCTCGGCTACGTCGAGGCCGGCGACCTGACCGTCGCTACCGCCGGCGATCCCCGCATGAGCGTCCAGCTCGAGGACAAGGTCTCCTCGACCAACGTCGCTTACGTCGCTCAGGTGCGCTAAAACGCACTTGCAAGCATACTTGCATTGCAAAGGGCCCGGAAGGCTTCGCCTTCCGGGCCCTTTTTCTGTGCCAATGCCGCCGCACGGCAAAACACGCACTCATTTCTTTACCAAAAGCGCGAAATCCACCCTTCGAGGCCCAAAAAATAAAGCCCCAAGCGCTAAAAGTGTTCGCCCGGTGGCAAACCCACACCTCACACAGGGCTGATAAATCGTTTTAGCAAGAACCAAATCGACCTGGTTTTCGGAAGTATGCGGCAAATTCTGGAACCTCCGAGCACACCCTGTTTTTTCGCAACAAAATGCCTGATAAACTAGCCTCAAAAGCCAGGTCCGCTCATAGGGTTCAGATTTTGCCGCATACTTCCGGATTGACGCTGGCATCACTCGCTTCAAAGAGATGATTTCGGCCAGGAGGGCATTATGGACCTGACGCTTTGTGGGCAATCCGCCTTTAACTACTACCGCATCCCGCTGCAGGTATTAGGCCTTTACCCCGCCATTAGCCTTGGCAATATGGATCGCAGATGTTGTGGCCTCGGAAGTCATGCAGTTGTAAAAGACCTGCTTCACGCACCACTTCACAGGCTTGTATTCACTCGGGCACAATCCGGGTCGCGAAGCCTGTTTAAATCGCACCTCCTGACCCAAGAACCACCTCCGGGGTCGTTTAGGCAGACTGAACATGGGCTTGATGTCACGTCACCGGAGTTCACGCTGCTCAGCCTTGCCACGCAGGTCTCACGCAGCCAGTTACTCATGGCCTGCTACGAGATGTGCGGCTCCTTTGCAGTGTTTAAGCCCTGCGAGCGAACGCAACAACAACTCGATGAAGCTATTTCGCTTAAGTTCATTCCACCCAACTGCGGCTGGGAGCGAGTTAACGACACCAAGGGCAATGACACCAACTTGTGGAAGCGCACGCCGCTTCTTACCGCAACGGATATCGCCGCGTTCGCCAAGCAAGCCGCAGGCCTGCGCGGCGTCAAACAACTGCGCTGGGCGGCCGAGCACATGACGGGGCAGGCCGCCTCGCCCTTCGAAGTACAGACCTCCATGCTTATCTCGCTCCCCCGCGACGAGGGCGGCCAGGGCATCGAGATCGCCAACAACGCGCGCATCCCGCTCAGTGAAGCCGCACGTTCGCTGTATGACAAAACCTGCTGCTACGCCGATATCCTCATCGAAAGCGCCACCGACAGCATGGGCGTCATTCTGGAATGCCAAGGCCGCTCTGCCCACGACAGCGAAGCCGCGAGCCTCTCCGATGCCGAGCGCGCCACCGCACTCACAAGCATGGGCTACGACGTCATCCAAATTACCTATGACCAGATCAAGGAGAAGAAGAGCTTCGACCACATAGCCGAGCTCATCCATAAAAAGGCCGGGCTTCCCCACATCCCAAAGACCAAACAGGAGCGCATTGCCGAAGATACCTTACGGCAAGAGCTACTTGTCGATTGGGTTGAGCTATTCACTGCCGGGCCGGCCAGCTAGCAGCTAGCAATCAGGGGCAGAGCAGGCACATCGGGCGATTCGACACGGGCGGCAAAACCCGCCTCGGTCAGCTCGATGACCTCGGTAAACGTTGCGTCGAAGAATTCCTCGGTCAGCAGGCGGTATGGCGGATGGTCGGGCTCGCCGGGGTTTTCGCGCACGATCTCGTGTATAACGCCGATGGTCTTGAGCACATACTCCTTATGGATGGGATACTGACCAAAACGGGTCGCCGCAGTATACAGGCGATCGGTCGCGCGCGGAATCGAAACGATGCCGAGTGTCTTGCCAAACCAGTCAAAGTCGCCTTGCTTTTTAATGCGGAATTCCTCGCACGGTTTGCCGCCGTGCGCCTCCAGGTACTGATTCACGCGCGTATTCCACACGGTATCGGCCACGAGGTGAGACCAAACGCCCAGCGTCAGATCGAGCAGCGACTGCGCCACGTCATCGGGCGCGAGCGAAAGCTCGCTAGCACCGGGACCGGCAACCGGCTCGGCATCCTTGTAGCGTTGGGGATAATGCACCCGATTGAGTCGCTCGCGCTCCTCGACAATCGAGGTCGCGTCAGCCGGCGTACCAACAGGCGCCCCTTTGAGCAGCGGCGCCACATAGGTGTCCCAAAACTCATGCTCGCGCGGCTTAGGGATAGGCTCGGGCTTTGCAAAGTGCGTAATGCGGTACGGGATGGGATCGGCGATGCCAGGGACCATATAGCCCACGAAAATATCCGGAACCACGCAGCCAAACAAAAAGGCATTGCGGTCGCGCACGCTATTGGCAAGCGCACCGGTGCGCTCCAGCAAACGCTCCGTCTGAGCGATATGAATGTTCCAGCTTGGCATAGCCACCCCCATAAAAACCTGGATAACTATACCATCACGGCAAAGCCGCGCGGGCGGCTACGCACGCTCTACGCAGCAACTAGTCCGTAGCACCGCTTTCGGTTCCATACGACGGCGAAGGCGCCTCGACCACATGGTGATATCGATCGATATAGATGGCGCGGGCACCCAGGCGGCGCACCAAATCCTGGTGATGCGTGCTCATCAAGACCGTCTTACCCGCCGCGACGTAGGCCAGCAAGAAGTTGACCACGATGTCGCATGAATCCTCGTCGAGCCCATTAGTAGGTTCGTCGAGAACCAAGATATCGGGGTTCATCGATACGACTGCCGCCAGCGCCACACGCTTCTTTTGCCCACCCGAAAGCTGATAGGGCGAGGCATCGACCAGGTCGGCAACTTGAAACAGTTCCATGGCATCGTGCACGCGACGGTCGAGCTCGTCTGCCGGCAGCCCCATCTGCGCGGGACCAAAAGCAACTTCCTCACCCACCGTAGCGCAGAACAACTGGGCGTCGGCATTCTGGAACACAAAACCCACGCGCTGATGGAACCGCTGGGCCGTCGCGGAATCCTTGAGATATGCCGCATCGACCATACACCCGTCAAACAGGTATGCCCCTGCGTCCGCGAGTTCAAGGCCGTTAATAAGACGCATAATCGTCGTCTTACCGCAGCCGTTGGGACCGAGCAGGGCAACGAGTTCACCACGATCGACCTGCAGCGACACGCCATCGACAACCGTATGCCCCGCATAGGAGAACACCACGTCGCGCAACTCAATAAGCGGCGCGCCCTCGGCGCCGCCCGCACCGTTCGTGCCCGCCGCACTATTCATATCGATCGTCAAAACGTCGCCCTTCCCTACTCACATCGACGGCTAGACCGCCCGCGCTACAGTACCGCACACAACACGGCGAGCAACGCCACGCCGACCGCATAGACCGCATCGCGCCAGCCAAAGCCGCTCCGCGCGGGAGCCGGATACGCGCCGGCAAAGCCGCGGCAGAGCATGGCCTCGTCCATCGCGCGGCTGCATTCCATCGCCTTGATAAACGTCATGCCCATGATACCCGCCAGCGAATCGGTGCGCGAAAAACCCGCAGGCGCGGAACCGACGCTGCGCAGCATGACCGATTCGCACAGATCGTGCGCCGTGCGTCCCAGCACCTCAATATGCTTGAGCGCCATATCAAACGTAAAGATAACCTCGTCGGGCAGGTGCAGCATTTTGAGCGCCGCCGACATGCGGCTCCAGGTGAGCGTCCACGAAACACCCAGCACCAGCGACACATTAATAAACGTCTTGAGCGCGATCTTGAGCATGGCGCCCATGGCAGACGCGCTCGGCAACAGGGCAGGCAGCGCCAGAACCACCGCAAGCCCCGTGGCGCCAAGCGCCGGTACAAAAGTCGCGCGCAACCCGCGCGCGGGGCGCACCGCGACCAGCACCAGCGCGATAGCCGCCATCAGCATCAGGTACAGCGGGCTCTGCGTCAGACACACGCACAGGACGCAAACGAACATCCCCACCAGGCGCACCGGAGCCGAAACGCAAGAAAGGGCGCGGTCGACCATCGACCCGCCCTCGTGCGCGCCTCCACCCAGGCGAACCCGCTCAAGCAGGCTCGCCAGGTGCAGGACATTCTTTTGCATCACACGATGCCGAGCCCCCACGGGCTCATATCGCTCCTCGGCCGCAAGCCAGCTAGGCAGCTCGGCTATTGCCATGAGCACCGCTTTCCTTAACCGTCAGCGAGATCAGACGGAATGCGATGGTAAGCACCGCCACGCCAATCACGCCGGACAGGATATACATGGCAGCCTGACCGGCAAAGCCAAGACCCTGCTCCTCGGAATAGGCCTGCAGGTAATCACCCGTAGGCAGAGCGTCGGCAAAGGTCGGGGTATCAAGGCCGACCGAAGCCTGCAGGCTGTCGTCACCAGCCTCCTGAACGGCGGTCGCGGCGCCCTCGGCGTCCCACTCGCCCCATGCGTCACCTGTGGCAAGCAAGCCGAGCGGCGTAGCCACGACAAGCGCGGCAACCAAGATGAGCGTGGGGACCAGCGAGGTCTTCTTGGCAGCAGCGCCCTCGGCAGTAAGCTGGCCATCGACGGCCTCGGGCCCGACGATAACGCTCGGCGCCGTCTTCTTAATGAAACCGTAGATGGCGGCCGTCGCCACGCCCTCGATCACGCCGGCAACCAGCATATGCGGGATCAACATAGCCGGAATAGCCACGGACAGCGGGAAGGGGCAGTACAGCGGCGCGCCCGAAGCGTTGGTAAAGAGCATCGGCTGAATACCAAACTCGATTGCCGCGCACAGGGCCGCCAGGCACAGGCCGACCCAACCGCTCACGACGGCAGAAACCGAGGTGCCCCAGCTCTTGTCGTGCAGGCGGCTGTTGAGTGCACGGAACACGATAGCAGCGACAAACGGCAGCACAAAGGCCATGTTAAAGCAGTTAGCGCCAAACGACAGAACGCCGCCGTCGCCAAACAGCAGCGCCTGCAGCGCCAGCGCAACCGAGACAGCGATAGCCGCGGCCTCGGGGCCTAGCAGCAGTGCAATGAGCGCGCCGCCGACGGCGTGACCTGTGGTGCCGCCGGGCAGCGGCACATTGAACATCATAAGCAGGAAGGAGAACGCGGCGCAGATGCCCAGGAAAGCCATGTGCTCGCGATCGAGCGTGGCGCGCACTTTCTTGATGCAGTGGATCCAAACGGGCACCATCGCCACTGCCATGACGGCATCGGTCTGCGGGGACAGATAATTATCTGGAATGTGCATGTACGCCTCCCGGTTATCGGCGCACGGAATTGCAACGCCGCTTGAATCACCTTTCCAGTGTTACGTAATGTCAGATTCGTAACACGCCGCGGGCTATCATAGCAAAACGGCGCACTGCCGACAAAGCAGCACGCCGTTATGTAATGCGCGTGTCATATATGCAGGCTCAGCAGCGCCTTATACCGGGCATAGCAGTCACGTAGGATTCGGCAGCAGCCACCGCTGACCCATACCCCAGCGCAGGACCTAGCCGCGGACCTCGCCGTTTACGCCCTTGCACACCTTGGTGACGATCTTCTGGTGCGCCTTTTCGACCTCTTCGCTGGTGAGCGTGTGGTCGTCGGAGCGATACGTAAGCGCAAAGGCCATGGACTTCTTGCCCGCACCGATACGGATGGGATCGCGGTAGACGTCGAACAGACGCACGCCCTCGAGCAGCTTGCCGCCGGCACTCGTAATACGACGCTCGAGATCCTCGCAGGTCACAGTGTTGTCGACCACGATAGCAAGGTCGTGTTCAACGGCCGGGTACTGCGAGAACTCACGGTAGTTCTCCTGGTTGCGGGCACCCTTGATCAGCTTGTCCAGGTCGAGCTCAAAGGCAACGACGACCTCGTCAATGCCCATCGCCTCGCGCGCCTCGGGGTGAATCTCGCCGACCCAGCCCAGCACGGTGCCGCCGGACAGAACCTCGGCCGCACGACCCGGCTGCAAGAAAGCGTAGCCCTCGCCCTCGACGGGACGGAAGCGAACCTTCTCGATGCGCAGCTGGGCAAGCAGCTCCTCGACAATGCCCTTGCCAAAGAAGAAGCGCAGCTTGCGGTACTTCATGTTCCAAGACCGCTCACTCCACTGGCCCGAGAGCACGCCCGCCACGGACTTGGTCTCCTTGGGCAGGCTGGCGTTCTCGCGACCGTGGAACAGGCTGCCGACCTCGTACAGATGCACGTTGGGCGTGCCGTGGGCCTCGTTATAGGCCACGGATTGCAGCAGGCCCGGCAGCAGCGAGCGGCGCATCTCGGTCTGCTCGGCCACCAGCGGGTTCATGAGCACCACGGGGCAACCGCGGCCCTCGGTGGACATACCGATCTTCTCCAGGTCGCCCGGGGCGGCAAAGCCAAAGGTCGTGGTCTCGTTGAGGCCACAGGCGCGCAGGATCTCGCCGACCTTGCGGGTGAGCTTCTGCTCGCGGGTCAGGCCGCCGATGTGGTTCTTGGCAGCCGGAATGGTCGCCGTCACACGTCCCATACCCCACAGGCGCAGGACCTCCTCGATCAGGTCGATCTCACGCGGCAGGTCAGGACGGAAGCTCGGCGGCGTGACCATAAAGTCCTCGCCGTCGCGTTCGACGGTGCAGCCCAGGCGGGTGAGCGAACGCTCGATAAACTCGGGCTCGATGTCGGCACCGCAAATGGCGTGCACGCGGGCCAGGCGCAGCTTGATGCTGTCGATGGTCTTGGGCGCGGGGAACACGTCCACATAGCCGGGAGCGACCTCGCCGCCGGCGATCTCCTCGATCAGCGCGCAGGTAACGTTGGCGACATCCACGCAGCCGGTCTCGTCGACCTGGCGCTCAAAGCGGATGGAGGCGTCGGAGATCAGCGACAGGTCACGGCTGGTGTGCGAGGTGCGACCGGCGTTGAAGCAGGCACTCTCGACCATCACGTCGACGGTGTCGTCCTCGATCTCGGAATCCATGCCGCCCATAACACCGGCCAACGCCACAGGACGTTCGCCGTCTGTGATGAGGCCCATGCCGGCGTCGAGCGTGCGTTCCTCGCCGTCGAGCGTCGTGAACTTCTCATCCTGCTGGGCGGCGCGAACCACCACGCGACGGTGGCCATCGCGCTCGGCAAAGGTGTCCAGGTCAAAGGCGTGCAGCGGCTGACCGGTAAGCATCATCACGTAGTTGGTGATGTCGACGATGTTGTTGTGCGGACGCACGCCCAAGGCGTTGAGGCGCTTGACCATCCAGTCAGGCGAGGGGCCGACCTTCACGTTGCGCACGATGCGGGCGACGTAGCGGTCGCACAGGCCTTCGTCGGCAATCTCGACCGAAAGCTCGTCGTCGGTCGCGCGGCCGGTCTCGGCCTTGATGGCGGGCAGCTCAACGTGGAAATCGCGGTCGAAGATGGCACCGGTCTCGCGGGCCATGCCGATCATGGACAGGCAGTCGGGACGGTTGGGCGTGATCTCGCAGTCGAGCACGGTGTCGCTCGAGCCCACGTACTCGGCAAACGGCATGCCGCAAGGCGTATCCTCGGGCAGAATCATGATGCCGGAGTGGTCGCCGCCCAGGCCGAGCTCGCGCGCAGAGCAGTTCATGCCCATGGACACGACGCCGCGAAGCTTGCTCTTCTTGATCTTGACGTCGCCGGGAAGCACAGCACCGATCATGGCCGTGACGATGTGGTCGCCGGCCTCAAAGTTCTGCGCGCCGCAGACGATCTGCAGCGGAGCGGAGTTGCCGTCGGCGTCGAGATTCTTGTCGCCCACATCGACCGAGCACACATACATGTGGTCGCTATCGGGGTGCGGGGTCTTGGTGAGCACCTTGGCGGTCACCACGTGGTCGAAGGACTCGCCCACGGTGTCGATTGCCTCGACCTCGGTGCCGGTACGGATATATTCGTCCGAAAGGGTCTTGGGATCCTCCGGAATATCGATCATGGTCTTGAGCCAGTCGTAAGAAACGCGCATGTAGCTCTCCTAGTTCTTAATCTCCGCATAGGGAGGAATATCAAATGAAGACGTTCGCCTTAGGGTTGTCCAGGTGCCCCAGGTTGGCGTGAAAGAGGAGCGACGCGTACTAAAGGTACGCGAGCGACGGTTTGAACGCCAAGATGGGGTGCCTGGGCAAGCCTAAAATTGGTTCAAGAAGCGCATATCGCCAGTCATCAACGTGCGCAGGTCCGGCAGGTCGTAGCGCAGGGCCGCGACGCGCTCGGCGCCAATGCCAAAGGCGAAGCCGGTGTACTTCTCGGGGTCGATGCCGCAGTTGATCAGGACGTTGGGGTCGACCATGCCGCAGCCCAGGATTTCGATCCAGCCGCTGTGCTTGCAGAAGTTGCAGCCCTTGCCGCCGCAGACGTGGCAGCTCACGTCCACCTCGCAGCTCGGCTCGGTGAAGGGGAAGAAGTGCGGGCGGTAACGCGTCTTGCGGTCCTCGCCAAACATGCACTTAACAAAGTAGTCGAGCGTGCCCTTGAGGTCGCCAAAGGTGATGCCCTCGTCGACGACCAGGCCCTCGATCTGGTTGAACTGCGGCAGGTGGCAGGCGTCGGCCGTGTCGGGACGATAGACGGTGCCCGGGCAAATCATGTAGATGGGCGGCTTTTGCGACTCCATGGTGTGGATCTGCACGCCCGAAGTCTGGGTGCGAAGCAGCACGTCGGACTCGCCATGGGCGTGTGCCTCGGGGTGCGCGACGCTGCCGGGGTTGTTGTCGACCACGTAGAAGGTATCGCGGGCCGAGCGGCTCGGGTGATCCATGGGAGCATTGAGCGCAGTGAAGTTGTAGTAGGAGGTGTCGACCATGGGGCCGGACTCGACGGTGTAGCCGATGCCGCAGAAGATGTCCTCGGCCTCCTCGATGATCTGCTTGATCAGGTGCTGGTGACCGATCTGCGGACGGATGCCCGGCAGCGTGATGTCGACGGCCTCGTGCTCGAGTGCGTGCTTGAGGGCGGCGGCCTTCATCTCGGTGGTGCGCTCGTCAAGCATGCCCTCGATCAGCTGGCGCATCTCGTTGGCGCGCTTGCCCATCATGGGACGATCCTCGGGGGCGAGCTTGCCCATCATGCGCATCAGGCCGGTGATGCGGCCCTTGCGGCCGAGCAGCTCAACGCGCGCAGCCTCGAGCTTGGCGGCGTCGTCGGCGCCTGCGACGAGCTCCTTGGCCTCTTCCTCGAGTTTGACCAGATCATCAATCAGACTCATGTCTTCCCTTTCGTCTCTCGCGCTCCTCGCTTGCCGAGGCGGCTGCCGCCGTCTGACGTTGCGAAAACGCGGCCCGGTTCGGTAACAAAAAACCGCCCTCGGGCATGTGCATTGCCCAAGGACGGTTGAATTCCGCGGTACCACCTTGTTTGACCCGACGGATGTCTGGCCCGTCGCGCCCACTCTTTGCCCCTTGTCGCGAGGCTCACGGCTTCCCTACTGGGGACATCGCCGCCACTGGCCGCGCGCCCGTTGAGGTTGCTGCTCGGGAGTGAACGCTTGGCCCTTGTCACCGCAGGAAGGCTTACAGCCCATGACCTTCCCTCTCTTGCCGGCGACGCGGCGGGCAAAACCCTCTCCGTCAACGCATTGGGCTATAGGATAGCACATTGTGTGGGCGTATCGCCGCGTTCCGTTTTGTTCGTGCTGGGTACAAGGCAAGTAGCTGTGCAAACTGGCCGTGCGCCCATCCGTGGCGCTCGGCTCGCGAGATTAAGGATATGGTATGGGAAAGAAGCACGATAAGAAGGCCAAGCCCGCAGCGGGCAAGACGCCCAAAGGCATGAAGGTCGATAAGGCCGTCAAAAAATTCCGCAAGCTCGAGGGCAAGCTGTGGACCCGCGAGTACCTGCTCAAGATTGCCGAGTTTGACGGCGCGACCATTGCTCCCGCCAACGGTGCCGCCGCCCGTGCCGACGCCATGGGCACCCTTGCCGGCGAGCACCATAAGCTCCTGACCAGCGAAAAGTCTGTCGAACTCGTGCGCTCGCTGGCACGCGAGACCGTCGCCGGCGGCAAGATCGACGACCCGCAGCTGCTCGACGAGATCCGCGTGCTCGGCCGCGACCAGCGTGAAGCGAGCGTCATTCCCACCGAGGAGGCCGAGGCCTGGACCAGGCTCACCTGCGAGGCCGACGCCGTGTGGCACAAGGCCAAGACGGCCAATGACTGGGCGAGCTTTGAGCCCTATGTAGATAGAATCGTCGCCCAGCTTAAGCATCAGGCCGAGCTCATGGACCCCAAGCGCGACCCATACGATGTTTGGCTCGACCAGTACGAGCGCGGCCTTTCCGCCAAGAGCTTCGATGCGTTTTGCGATGAGGTCAAGGCGACGGTCGTGCCGCTCGTGCACGCCATCGGCGAGCGCGGCCAGCAGCCCGCTGCCGACTTTTTGCACGCCCGCGTGCCCGAGGCCGCCCAGCGCGCCATGAGCTTCGACCTTATGAAGCTCGTCGGCCTTAACCTGGACGACACCACGCTTGCCTTTACCGAGCACCCGTTTAGCGAGGGCTTTGCCGTGGGCGACGCGCGCATCGCGACGCACATCTACGAGGACGACTGCATCTCCAACGTCTACAGCATCATCCACGAGGCGGGACACGCCATGTACGAGCTGGGCGTCAATCCTGCCTATGCGCGCACCTGTCTGGAGGGCGGCACCTCCATGGGCATCCACGAGAGCCAGAGCCGCTTTTTCGAAAACACCGTGGGTCGCAGCCGTGCCTTTATGGGCCCGCTGCTCGAGGTACTGCGCCGCCACGCGCCCGAGGTCTATGGCAGCGTGGACGAGGATACGCTCTACCACGCCGTGAATATCGCACAGCCGTCGCTGATCCGCACCGAGGCGGACGAGCTCACCTATCCGCTGCACGTTATGGTGCGCTACGAGATTGAGCGCATGCTGTTTGCCGGCGAGGCCACGGCCAAGGACATCCCCGCGCTTTGGAATCGCTTTATGGACGAGTACCTGGGCATTCCCGTTCCCGACGACACGCACGGCTGCCTGCAGGATACGCACTGGAGCGGTGGCTCGTTTGGCTACTTCCCCACGTATGCGCTGGGCAGCGCCTACGACGCCATGTTTGTGCCGGCCATGTGCCGCGACGGCGTCGACCTTACCGATGCCTGCGCGAGCGGTGATCTGGCGCCCGTCCGCGCCTGGCTGGGCGAGCACATTTGGCAGTGGGGCCGCGCCAAAGACGCGCCGGAGCTCATCAAGGGCGCCTGCGGCATGGCATTCGATGCTCGTTACTACTGCAGCTACCTGCAGGACAAGTTCACCACGCTCTACGAGCTGTAAGGCATAACCGACACGCCAACGCAAAGGGGACGCCGCGAAACCAATCCGCGGCGCCCCCTTTCCACCTAGTTGTTTAAGAACGTCCCCAATGACTACCTTACAGAGCTTCCAGCGCGGCGGCGATGCGCTTCATGGCGGCGTCGGCGGCGGCTTGGTCGGGGGCTTCGGCCAGCACGCGGATAACCGACTCGGTTCCGCTCTTGCGCACGAGCACGCGGCCCTCGCCTGCCAGCGCAACCTCGGCCTCGGCGATGGCGTTCTGCACGCCCATGTTCTCGAGCGCGGCGTCCTTGTCCGCCACGCGCACGGCCACCTGCGCCTGCGGCAGCAGCTTGCACGGAGCCGTGAGCTGCGAGAGCGTCTCGCGCTCGGCACGAATCACTTCCATCACGCGCAGCGAGGTCATAATGCCGTCGCCCGTGCGCTCGATATCGCCAAAGATCGTATGGCCCGTCTGCTCGCCGCCCAGGCTGTAGCCGCCCTCGCGCATCTTGGCATACACGTGACGGTCGCCCACGCCGCTGGTCACGGCGCTCAGACCGGCAAGCTCCAACGACTTGATCAGGCCAAAGTTGCTGGCAATCGTCGGCACCACGGTACCGCCCGAAAGGCGACCGTGCTTGTTCAGATACACGCCGCACACGTACAAGATCTGGTCGCCGTCTACCACGCGACCGCGCTCATCCACGGCCAGGCAGCGGTCGGCATCGCCATCGTAGGCAAAACCCACGTCCAGGCCCTGCTCCACCACATGGCGCTGCAGACGCTCCATATGCGTGGAGCCGCAGTCGACGTTGATGTTAAAGCCATCGGGCGCGGCATTGATCACGCGCACGTCGGCACCGAGCGCGTCAAACACCGGCTTGGCCACCGAGGAAGCCGAGCCGTTGGCGCAGTCGATACCGATCTTGACGCCCTGCAGCGAAAAGTTCGCACTTGCAATGAGCGAAGCAATGTAGCGGTTGCGGCCCTGCATGTAGTCCACCGTGGCACCGATGTGGTTGCCCGTGGCCAACGGAACTTCGCTCTTGCCATCGATGTAGTCCTCGATGAGCTCCAGTACGTCCTCGTCCATCTTAAAACCGTCGCTATTGACGAGCTTAATGCCGTTATCGCAAAACGGGTTGTGGCTCGCGCTGATCATGATGCCGCAATCGAAGCAGCCCTCCACGGTCTGATGCGCCACGCCCGGCGTCGGGATCACGTGCAGCATATAGGCGTCCGCACCGCTCGCGACCAGACCGCTCACCAGCGCCGCCTCGAACATATAACTCGAGCGACGTGTGTCCTTGCCCACGATGACGCGCGCCTTGCGCTCGCGGTTGACACCGTAATACCAGCCCACAAAACGGCCAATCTTATAAGCATGCTCTACCGTCAGCCCAACGTTGGCCTCACCGCGAAAGCCGTCGGTGCCAAAGTACTTCATGCGCTCTCCTTACAAAATAGGGGCGAACAGATTGCCTGTCCGCCCCAAAATGGTACTCGATTATCTGCGCTACCAGAAAAACCCTACGCCGACGCGCTGTCGCGAGCCGCCTGGCATGTAGGAGTCTGACGCAGCGTAAGCGGCTTGTCCCCCGCCTCGGCCGACGTGGTCAGCGTATACGTGATCGTCGTCGTCTCGCCAGCATGCAGGTCAACGGTGCCCGAATAGAAGGGGATTCCATGCCACGTAGCGGCGCCAAGACCAAACTGGGTGCCCTCGACGGTCAGATCAGTAATGTTGCCGCCCGTCGGGGCAAACAACGAGACATTCAGACGCTCGTCGTCACGCGCGGCATCGGGTGCGCCCGCCGCAACGTAGTCGGGCAGCTTGCCAGCCTCCTCCTGCGTCATGATGTTCGTCAGGGTAACGGTGATGCGATAGGAGCACGTGCCGTCACCGTTCTTGATGCCCTGGCCAATCTGCGTATCGGCGTTCAGGTACCAGTCGAGCTTGGAGAAGCTCAGGTTGTTAAAGTAAACGCCGGCAACAGGATCGGCACTCGGGTCATCCGGATCGGGCAGCGAAGCGTCAATGCCCGTCTCTTTGATGGCATTCTGCTCATCATCGTTTCTCATCCACGCGATCAGGCGGCCCTCTTCGGCACCGCGCTCAACGGCGCTGACAAGCTTCGCAACATCGACATCGCCGATACCGCCAAGGATCTTGTCGAAGGCAGCGCTGGCGACGGATGCAAAGATGCCGTCAGACTCCTCGACCGGATAGTTCCAGTACACATCGTGCATGAGGACCTTTGCGGCGTTGGTGCCGTCGACAACCGTTCCGTCGGGCAGCGAGACATTACCGACCAGGCCCAGCAGATACTGCAGGAACACCGGGTCGATACCGATGACGCCATCAACGTCCTGTCCATACTGGGACTTCCACAGCGCGGCGACACGCTGCGAGTTGCGGGGCCAATCAGGCGAATAGGTATTGCCCGAGTTGTACAGGTTACTGTGGTTGCCGAACAGCGCCTCATCCTCTTCGTCGACGCTCTCGACTGCCTCATCCTCGCTGAGTCCAATGCGAGGAACAAACTCGCCAATCGACATCTGGCCGTCAGTGACCGAAATCAGACCCTGCGAACCGCCAAAGCCGCCGCAGGCACGAATCTCGACGTTGTTCATGGCGTACATAAGGTAGTTGCGCGTCTGGCCGTTGGCGCCGAGCATCTGGGGAAGGACGGGGGCGACCTTCTCCGCCGCGTCAACCGCGCCGTTGAGGGTGGCAAAGCCGTCCTTGGCCTTATCGACCAGCTCGGTCACCTGGGAAATATGAGTATCGCCAATGCCCTGGACCTTCTCGTTGGCGCTCTTGAACACCTTCGAGCTGCTGGAAAGCGAATCGGCGACCGCCTGCAGCGCGGACACGTTAATCATGCCGTCCTGGAACAGCTTGCCGGGCGTAGCCTGCGAGAGGTTATCGGCCATGGGAACCAGCGCATTGCTCGAGACATCGGACAGGGCGTCAATCATGGTGCGGGCCGCATTGATATCGCTGCCATACACCGGGATAAACGAAGCCGCCGCCCACAGCGGGCTCGAGGTCTCCGCCTTCATGCTGTTACAGAGCTCATCGATCTTCTTCGCGTCGTCAGGCAGCGTCGAAAAATCGCCCGACGTGACCTTGTCCTTAAGGCCACCGACGATCTCGACAGCCTCCTTCGCTTCGCTCTTTACGGTCTTTGCCGAGTTAAGCAGCATAAAGCCGCTTGCGCCAAGCGCAACGAGAAGCACCGCGACTACAGCGGCAATAATGGCGCCGGTGTGACGCTTTTTGCGCTCGCCCTTGCGATGGCGATGACGGACCAGACCGTCAGAGGTCGAACTCGACGAAGCGTCGCTACCGTAGTTCAAGCCAAAATCGTAATAATCTTCCTTGGAACCCGAGCCCGCAAACTCGGCACCGCTATCATCCAGGCGGGCAAACGTGCCAGTCTCGGAGGCGCCGGTGTAAATCGTGCCAAGGTTACCCGTAAGCCCCGCGCCACCGGCAGAGGGAGTATTGTTGGCGGCCTTGTCGGCATTAACGTTACCGGCGGCATTCGCGGCGTTGGCAGCACCTGCGTTGTTCGCGGGTACCGAAGGAGCCCCGCTCGGCTGCGACGTGGAGGTTGCACCGCCCGCAAAGACATTCCCTCTTGCACGGCCGGTCTTTTTTGCCTTTTGAGACTGCTCGTACAGAGCGGTAAACATCGCCGTCTCGCCCGGGGACACGCGCTTACCGGAACCGCCCTGTCCAGCGCCGCCCGGCGTGCCGGCCTTACCAGCCCCGTTCGGACGCAGCGGAACTGCAGGGCGGCCGCTATCGCTGCCCTTAAAGTGATTACCAGCCATAAAGAAATCCTCGCAATTGAGTCGCAATGAAAAAGTCCATAACGTTGCTAGTTTATGGCATTTTGAGCATCGACAGCTAAACTCCAGACACGGACATCAATTGGCGAAAATGCGGCACAACACCTTTTCTGTCTTGGCGGCGGCGCTAGCTACACCGTAAGGAACATCATCACGATGATCATGGCAAAGCCGATAAGGTCGGTCGGCAAAAACACCGTCCCCAGCATAACGGCGCTGGTGATGGTCGCCGAAACCGGCTCCACAGTTCCGATGAGGCTCGCGCGCACCGAGCCGATGTCCTTAACGCCCTGCATATAGAGCATGTAGGCAAAAAACGAACCGATGACCACGAACACCGCGAGCGCCTCGATGCCGGCAGCGTCGAGCGCCGGCATATGCGCCCAGGGCTGCACGAAGACGCACGAGACCACGCCCGCCGTGAGCATTGCCGAGCCCGTGACGATGGGGCTACCGTATTCGGGCAGGATCTTGGCGGGAATCACCGCCATACACGCGGCGCTGACCGCACACATAAGACCTGCTGCCAGGCCAAGCGGCGAGATATTCAGGCTGGTGGGGTCGCCGCCGGTGGCGATTAAAAAGGTTCCACCCAGAGCTAGGCCAATGCCGATGACTTCGCGAGTACGCGGCATGCGGCGATCGATCACGCAGGTGTAGCCCATGATGATAACGAGCTGCAGGCACTGGAGCACCGTCGCGGTTCCGGCGTTCGTCAGGCGCACGGCCGAAAGATAGCAAAACTGGTTGAACAGCAGGCCAAAGGCGGTAAAGAGCAGCAGCTGCTTGCGATCGGCGGGTGTGGTCCAGAGCTTAATCAGGCGCTCGCGGTCGCGCGTAACAACCACGGCCATAAAGAGTAGACCGGCGAGAATCTGACGCACGCTCATAAGCCACAAGGTGTCGACGTGGTAGGTATCGAACAGAAAGCTCGCGCTGGTGCCCGAGAAGCCCCAAAACGAACCGCCCACCAGCGTAGCCAAGACGCCCGTGATCATCTTGCGCGACGACGCATCGTTAAGGCGGTCGCGCCAGGCGCGGCGGGTGCTACGGCTGAGCTCGTCGGTGCCCTCGGGCACATCAATGTTCGATATATCGGTCATCGGCACCGAAGCCCCTGCGCCTTCGACCTGCTCGACACACTCTTTGCTCATTCCACTCCCCCGAAACAGCCTGGAAACAATTCGGCTTACCTTACCACGGCGAAGGCACCAGCTGGAGGCTTGTCCGCTTATCGGTAGGACAATTCCGCAGGCGTCTTTCCATAGCTCGATACCGCAATGGCCTTGCATTATGCGACAGCCAAATCGCGGCAGCAGGCTCTTTTGAAATGGATGCGACAAAGCCCCCGAATTCCACAATGTAAGCGATTTTTAAAAATGTTCTTGCCACCGAGTTCAGGCTCCGTTATATTATCCCTTGCGCGCTTGCGCACCCTTGATCGGGCGTTTAGCTCAGGGGGAGAGCGCTTCCCTGACACGGAAGAGGTCAGAAGTTCAAATCTTCTAACGCCCACCAAATGTTCGCAGCTCAGAGGCTATGTCCTCTGGGCTGTTTTGTTTTATGTCGCCAAATCCGCCGGCAGTTCCAACCGCCCAACTAGCCAAAAGCCGACCATCTACTTGCCGATCTATCCATCGACATAACCAATCAGTCCGCACCGCAACTTCTCGGCAAAACGCCGCGATGTCTGCGCCCTGCGGTATCCTTGGGCCACTTGCACCTGCAGCACCAAGGAGCCGCCATGCGCACCGAGCTCGATGTCCCCTTTTCGCACAAAGAAGAAGCCAAGGCGCTGGGCGCCAAATGGGACCGGACCAAGAAGGTCTGGTATGTACCCAGCGGCGTCAACCCCGAGCCCTTTGCCGAGTGGCTGCCCGGTGTTGACCGATCCGACCCCTCAGCGCCGTATATATATCTAGTACTGGGCAAGCGCGAGTGCTGGAAGTGTCACAAAGAGACCTCGGTCGCGGCCTTCGGCATTCCCTATCGAACCGATAACGACGAGAGCGTCGCCATCGCGCACGCGCCCAACGAATCCGGGCACATTGCCATCGACACGGCCAACGCCAACGCACTCGCCATCGTGCCCGCTCTTGGCTGCGTGCCGGGCGAGATCCGCGACTACCTTCATAAGCGCTGCGGCTACAAGCCCGTAGGCGCGCGAGCCTCCAAAGCCCCGTCGCTCGGCAACACGTGCACCAGTTGCGACGCGCTGCAAGGCAGCCGCTATCTGTTCGAGGAGCCCTCGTCCCCGTTTGCCCTCACTGCCATCAACAAGCTGCCGGCACTGGAGTTTGTGCGCGTCGAAGTTGCCGGCGTCTTTGGCATCCCGGCCACGCGCACCGACTTTGACCAGGCGCTCTTTACCTGGGCATGCGACCATCACGCCGAGTTCCACAAGCAACTCGGCGAGGGGATTTATTTGTAGAGGCAAAAGACACTCACAGCCAGCTCCTCCGCATCACCTATCCCTCGTCGCCGGCGTCATACACGATATCGAGGCCACAAACAGGGCATTTCTCCGGATACACCGGCATATGAACGCCTGTCTGTTTTCTCACTTCGTCGCTGAGTCTGTCGCGCGCATCGATGAACCGAATGTCGAGACACGGTATTTGCGAGCCGCAGCGAGGGCAGGTGACGACAAACGACCCGCAATCAACCTCTACGCTCGGAAACATATTGTTGTCTATAAGGGCACACGGCAGTTTTCCGTACTTCCCCATCGCAATATCGCCTCGCCAGCTCATACACGCTCCCCTCTCGCTATACAAAACAGGAAGAGCATGCACCGGCGGGCGTGCGCGAGATTGCATCGCCACGCGATCCGATCAAACAACACGATCGTCAAAGAATGCCAAAGCCAAATACGCTAATACGGCAGAAGCCCCGCCTTTTCACGCTTCTTTTCCGAGCGATCGAACTCGATGCGATGGGCCTCAAGAAACACCGTATTGGGTCGCCACTGACGCTCATTCGGCTGCCTTAGCGTCGCACCCGCAAAGGAAGCGTAGTCGGTCTTATCCAGCAGGTACGATCCGCACAGCCGATATTCGCCGCAAACAGGCTCAAACGAAATCAGGTGAGCATCAAATAGGGAATGAAGATCGCGCCGAAGCAGAATGCCATTGCTGGCAACCTGCGATTTGGGTCCCGAGTAATTCTCGATATGTGCAGCCTCCAGAGCTTCGCTGACGCCGCAGTCCGACACCGCGCAACGGCCGTCATAGGCGGCAACGAGCTGCTTGCGGAACCATTGCTGCCCCAATCGCTCGCGCCTTAACGCATAGCGGACCTTTTCGTCGTCGGTCGCACCCTGTCCGGCAAACTCAATATCGACGGGCATGTGCTTCAGATAACTCATGTCGGGTGCAAAACGAGGGTCCGGTCCGCCTTTATAAACAGGACCGTGCAGAACAAACCATCCGTTTTCGGGCTCGAACCGTTCAACAAACGCAAGGCCGAGCACCTTGTAGCCCACCTCGGTTGCAAATATGACTCCGACTGGAACGCCACATTCCATGCAGTTGAGCATTTTACGGTTGTAATTCTGGTCTCGAAAACCAACGGTACCCGGCGCTTGAACCGAGTACTTAATGACCCACGTACCATCGTCCAAATAGAGCGGAGGCACATCGGTGTAGAAGCTCTTTTTAGAGTTATGGACCGAAAGCGCAAAGATCTTATTGGGATCTTGCTTCACCCGATCCTGGCCCGGCCAGAAGATCCCTGAATCCCGCGTTACGGGAAAGAAGTCCGAGCCAATTCTCAAACGATACTGATACTGAGGGCTATCTTCCTTGGTGTGGTGCGGAAGGCTGGTCCAAACGCCGCCGCGCTGTTCCTCACCCAGAAACCACTCCCATGCCTCAACGTATTCGGAAAGCACGAGACTGCAGGCGCGGTCATAGCTTGGTCCATCCATCAACGGAACAGCAAGGTCAATGTCGTTCATCGCCAGCACCTACAACCATACGAACGCGAGTCATGCCCCTCAATAATATGGCCGAGAGTCAATTATTACGAGATCTCATTCCGCGATCGGCACATCGCTGATGCTCTCGGTTTGCCGCTGGCGCGCTTGTACCCCGCTACCCCACTCCCCTGTATACTGATGTAGCACGTGTTTCATCCGGGCTTGTTGGGCCGGGTCGTTCATGGGAGGTTCTTGTGGCTGTTTCGAATCCGCCTAAGGGAAGCGTTTCTTCTTCGTCCATCAAGCCGGTTACGCGCAAGGCCGTGCGTTGCCAGCGCGAGGTCGCTTGGCTTGTCACGCAGGCGGCGGGCAGGCTTGTGGCGACCACTCAGGACGTCAATGCGCCTACGCCGAGCTTTGTGTTAGCGGCGGCGCTGGATTTTGTGCGCCAATTGGAGCTTGCCGAACAGGATGCCAGCGGCCACCTCGACTACCAGAATGTTATGGCGCCCGACCTGCAAACGTTCTGCCACATGGCCAAGTTGCCCGCCGCGCCCAATGCGCATTCGGACGCAGGCTACATGTTTACGCTTTCGGGCGCGGACCTTATTCGCGACATCTATACATACTGCAGCGAGCTCGCCGAGCGCCATGTCTTTGACGCGGCTGAAGTCAAACCGGGATATGTCATCAAGCTGGTTCTTAGGCTGTTCTTGATGGACGGGTTCGCGGCCATGCCGGCGTTAGCCGAGTCTTTAGCATCACCGTCAACTGGGCAACAACCGCTTAACCTTAGTGGGCGCCAATCGAGGGTCGATTATTGGGTCGCCTCGTCCGCTAACGCATTTATTCCACGCGCTCCAACAGTCGATACTTGCGGTTGCGGCTCGTCGCCGGCGCCGTGGGCTCAAGCTCGCCTTGAGCAATGAGCGCGTTGACGCGCGACCTAACCTGGGAAATTGTGAGCCCCGTGCGCTCTGCCAGCTCACGCGTCCCCAGCTCGCCGTAATGTTTGAGTGCCGTCACAATTAAGCCCCCGCCATGATCGACCGGCTCGATCTTTGAACGGTAAAGTACGACCTTGAACCGATCGAACCCCGGGCAGAACAGGGGCTCGGCCAGACCATGCGCGCGCATGGCATCGATCATCATCGGGATGCCCGAGCCATTGCCCTCAGCCGGCGAACCTGCGCCATCCGGCAGCGGAACAATCGACATGAGCTTCACAAGCGTCGCGTTACGGCATCGGGAGCTGCCGTCAAACAAGTTCTCGCGAGTCTTTCCCCCGTAAAGGCCGCCAGGATTCGTCACCTCGACACGATCGTCAAAGACGTCGACGGCAATCGATTGTCCACAGAACCGATCCCCGTATTCTCGATGGATTACGGCGTTGGCGATTGCCTCGCGCAGAACCTCCTCGGGAATCTCAAGCGAGTCGACACGCGAGACGCCTTGGACGGTCGAGGTTCGCCGCAAATTCTTGGCGACGGCCGCGACGGCATCCGAGATCATCTCGCCCAACGTTCCCTCACAGATTGTGCGGTCCATGAACCTCAGCGACCCCGCCGTGCCTTTCCGGGTCCCCGCATAGACAGCCATGTCGATAAAGAGCTTGGGATAAAACTGCTGAGGGTAGGTGCCCGCAACTAGGAGTCCAGCCTTGGTAACATTGCCCTGGGAATCAAGGAAATTTAGGCGCTCCAGCTTCGTTTGTTTGTCCGGCGCGCCGCGCATTGCCCGAGGCGTCAACGAGAAAGCCCGATCTATCGTACGGTCGACCAGCGCCTCGTCGAGATCGTCCGCGCCCGCGCCCGCCACCGCGTCGCGATCGCTCGGAGTCGCTCGACCGTATGACGCCAATGCGAGCACCTCGGTCGACGAAAGCGGGACATCTTTGTCATCGATGCGTTTGTAGCTGCCACCTTGAGCGCCCCGCTCTATGACATAACAAGGCTTGCTCGACGGGTCGAGCTCCTCAATCGTGATGACCAGAACCACGGTGCCCTGGAGCTCCACGCGCTCAATGGTGTATTTGGGCGGATTGGCCAGCTTTCCGCGACCGCCGGCATCGCCCATGCCCGCCACGAATTGGTTGAGCACTTTCTCGGTCTCAAAGTTTGCAACTGGGACAAAACCCGCGCGCTCGCTCACTCCGAGTACGATGATGCCGCCGGCGGTGTTTGCGAAAGCGCTGACCGTTTCCCATACGTCGCGGGAAAGCGTTGTGGCGCTCTCCTTGACCTCGACGTTAAGATCGTCCGAGCCCATGCGCCTTAAAGACTCGAGCAGACCGGTCAGTTCGTTTTCGTTCATCTGCACGTCCTTTCGCTCGGTTCTGCGAAGAATGCCGCGAATGGATTTCCTTCGTCTCTCAGTTATCTCTCGTAATTATCTCTCATCTTTCTGTTATCTCTCATATTAGAGATGAGTGAGAGATAAAAGATAAGATGTCTGCCATCTGTTTCATATAAACATGTTTTTGCTGGTAGAACAATCGGTATTGAGATAATACCATGATTGCTTGTCTCTTTGCTGCTCAGTTATCTCTCATATTTATCTCTCGTCTTTCTGTTATCTCTCGTATTCGTGACGAATGAGAGATGTGCGGACGGCGGATGAGCGTGGATTTTGGACGGTCGGGAAATGAGGGTGGATATTTGGACGGTATTTGGGCGTTTTGAGGCTGATTCCGTCCGAAAATCCACTCTCATTCGATAGGCGTCCAAGTTTCCACGCTCGCGCGGCGGGCACGCGGGGCCTTTACCCAATCCGTTGGCATCGTCTTCAGTTCGCCGCAGAACCGCAGCCCCATATGGGTATACTCTCGAGGATTCGACTCGATTCGCCCCCGCTGGGGCGTCAAAGGAGACTGCATATGCCTACCACCTCAACCGACCCGCGCGCCGCTGCCGCCGCGCTGCTGGTGCCCGGCACCACCTGCCACGGCTTTGCCGTCGAGCGCTGCGAGACCGTGCCCGAGCTCGACTCTGACGCTTACGTGCTGCGCCACACCGCCTCGGGCGCTCGCCTGCTGTACCTGGCATGCGACGACGAAAACAAGGCCTTTGCCATTGGCTTTAAGACGCCGCCGGCCGATTCCACCGGCGTGTTCCATATTCTTGAGCACTCGGTGCTGTGCGGATCGGCCAAGTTTCCCGTCAAGGAGCCGTTTGTCGACCTGATCAAGAGCTCCATGCAGACGTTCCTCAACGCCATGACCTACCCCGACAAGACCATCTACCCCGTTGCCACCACCAACGAGCAGGATCTGTACAACCTGATGGACGTGTATCTGGACGCGGTGTTCAACCCGGCCATCTATACCAAGCCCACCATTTTTGAGCAGGAGGGCTGGCACTACGAGCTGGACCTGCCGGAGGACGCCGAGGTCGACAGCAGCTCCGCGAGCCTGCGCGAGGGCACGCTGCGCTATAACGGCGTGGTGTTCAACGAGATGAAAGGTGCGCTGTCCGACCCCATGAGTGTGCTGGACGATGCCGTCAACGCCGCGCTCTATCCCGACACCGCCTATGCACACGAGAGCGGTGGCGACCCGCGCGCGATTCCCGCGCTCACCTACGAGCAGTTCCTGGACACGCACGCGCGCCACTACAATCCTTCCAACTCTTATATAACGCTCTACGGCGACCTAGATGTGGACCGCGCACTGGCCTTTTTGGACGAGCGCTATCTGTCGCAGCCGAGCGCCGCGAGCCGCCGCATGGACGCTGCCGTCGCCGCCGGCGAGGACCCGTCCACGCTGGCGCCCAATCCGCTGGGCGTGCAGGCGCCCGTGACCTGCGAGTACAAGCGCATCGAGATGGCCACCACGCCCGAGAACGCCCTGGTGGGCCTGGGCCTGGTGCTGGGCAGTGCGCTCGACCGCAAGCGCACGATCGCGGCGGACATCCTGTTTGAGGCACTGCTGGGCTCCAACGAAGCGCCGGTTAAGAAGGCCATTCTGGCCGCCGGCCTGGGCGGCAACGTGGTGAGCTACACCGCGGCCGAGAGTCTGCAGCCTTACGAGCTCATCATGCTGCAAAACGCACAGCCCGGTGTGGCGCGCGAGCTGCGTTGCGTGTTCCAGGACGCCTGCCGCGACCTGTGCGAGCACGGAGTTCCGCGCGAGCGTCTGGAAGCCATCATCAGCAGCAACGAATACGACCTGCGCCAGCGCGACTACGGTATCGCCGACGGCGTGGCCATTGCGTGCGACGCGCTGAGCACGTGGCTCTACGATGACGACGCCGCGACGCTGGCGCTCAAGTACGGCCCGGTGTACGAGGAGCTGCGTAGCGAGCTGGACGGCAGCTATTTTGAGGACCTGCTGCGCGAGCTGGTGCTGCAGAACAATCACATGGCACTGGTCGAGCTGGTGCCGGTGGACGCCGCCGAGGGTTCGGAGGGTGCCGAGGCCGCCGAGCTGGCAGCCAAGCGCGATGCCATGACCGATGCCGAGCTGGCCGACGTGGTCGAGCGCACGGCCGCGCTGCGTGCCGCGCAGGAGGCGGAAGACACACCCGAGGCCAAGGCCACGCTGCCGCGCCTGCGCGTGTCCGACATTGGCGAGGCGCGCCCCGAGCCGCCACTGATCGTGGACACGACCGCGCCCATCCCCTGCCTGCGCCACGGCATCCCCACCAACCGTCTGGCCTACGCCATGCAGTATTTCGACCTGAACTGCGTCGCGTTTGAGGACCTGCCCTATGTGACACTGCTCTGCCGCCTGCTTAAGCAGCTGCCCACGCGCGAGCACTTGGCCGAGGAACTCGACAACTTGCTCGCTGGCAAGCTCGGCTTTTTGAGCTTTACGACCGAGGTCATGACGCAGCCCGACGTGGACGACGTGCGCCCCTACCTGCTGGTGAGCGCCGGCGCCCTGTCCGAAAAGATCGACGCACTGGCAAGCCTGCCGCGCGAGGTGTGGTCGAGCACGCTTTTGCTCGATGCCGACGCCGACCGCGTTCGCGACGTGCTCACGCAGATTCGCATTGGGCTTGAGCAGGGCTTTATCAACAACGGCCACTCGGCGGCGCTGGGTCGCGCGATGAGCTACAGCTCGCCTTCGGCCGTGGTGCGCGAGCAGCTCTCGGGCGTGGACTTCTACCTGTTCCTGCGCAATCTGCTCGAGCACTTTGACGAGCGACTGGACGACCTGCGCGCCAAGCTTGCCGCGCTGGCAGACCGCATCTTTGTGGCCGATGGCTGCATGGCGAGCTTTACCGGCAGCGACGAGGACTTTGACGCGTACTGGGCCGCCGCGGGCGACCTGGGGCTTGGCGCGGGCGATGGTGCCGGCCGCGACGCGCTCGCGGTGCCGGCGCCGTGCGACCGCCACGAAGCTTTCGTGATCCCCAGCGACATCTGCTTTGCCGCGCGTGCGTGCGATCCGCGTCGCCTGGGCATTGACGTGACAGGCGCTTGGGCCGTGGCTGCCAACGCGCTCTCCTACGACTACCTGTGGAACGAGATTCGCGTGAAGGGCGGTGCGTACGGCTGCGGATTCCGCGCAGCCGGCGAGCGCCAGACGGCGTTCTACACCTACCGCGACCCGGCGATCGATCCTTCGATTGAGCGCGTGGAGCGCGCGGGCGCATGGCTTGGCAGCTTTGAGCCCGACGAGGCCGCCTTTGAGGGCTTTATTGTGAGCTGCGTGAGCGGTATGGACGCGCCGGTGAAGCCGTACGCGCTCACCAAGCGCCGCAACACGACCTACCTGGCCGGGCTCGATCCGCACGCACGCAAGGAGCGCCGCGCCCAGATGCTCGCCGCCACGCCCAGTGAGCTGCGCTCGCTCGGCGCCGACGTGACGCGCATCGCAGCCGAATCGCCCACCTGCGTCTTTGGCGGCCGCGAAGTCATCGCCAAGAGCAACGCCGGCTTTAACGTAGTCGACCTGATGGGCTAACGCACCAAGGTAGATTTTTGGGACATGCCCGAAAATCTACCTTTTTCTGCGGCTTGAGCGGGGCGGCGCAGCCCACCGCGGCGGTTTGTCTCGATCTGTAACATCAAGACGGCAATATCGGCTCCAGATGTTACAGATCGAGACGTTTCCAGACGACGCCGACCTTTTGTCTCAATCTGTAACAACTAGGTCCAATTTTGCCGAGTTACTGTTACAGATCGAGACAAACCGCCGCAGACGCCCATCACAGCACAGACCACCACGAAGGTGCATGTATCCCCTTCGTGGTTGTTTTGCTGTTTACCCAGATAAAACCTGCCAAAATAAACCTGTCCCTTTTTGGCAGGTTTGCTAGAGGAGGTTGGGATGGACAAGGCTAAATTGCGGCGAGCGGTGATTGCCCGGCGCGATGCGATTGATTTGGATGTGCGGGCGGCGAAGTCTGCCGTTATCTGTGCGCGGCTTGTTGAGCGACTGGGTCGCTCGGATCCCGCGGCACCGCACACCGTTGCCGTCTATGCCGCGATGGGTTCCGAAGTCAATCCTGCCGCGTTTGCCGCGGCGGCCGCCAAACGCGACTGGCGCGTGGCCTATCCGTGCATGCTCTCGGCAGCCGAAGCCACAGCTTGTGGCCAGCGCATGTGCATGCGGGCAGTTGCTGTCGACGATGCGTCCGCGGCTCCGTTTATCGCCCACCCCACGCGGGCCTTCACGGCCACGGACATCGACAGCGACCGCTTCCCTATCGTGCCTGCCGATGTTCTCGACATGATTATCGTGCCGCTCGTGGCCTTCGACCAAACCGGCGCGCGCCTGGGCTACGGCGGCGGTTGCTACGACCGCTACCTGCCCACGCTTTCGGCCACATGCCAGATCATCGGCATCGCCTTTGACGAACAGCGCGTCGGCCACGTTCCCACCGACGCCCACGACCTGCCGCTGCCCCACATCGTCAGCGCCTAACGGCTGGCGCACCTCCCGACGGCCTAGTGCTCCTCGCCGGCGCGGGCCAGGTCGTAGGGCGTGGTCTGGTAGACGTAGTAGTTGAGCCAGTTGGTGTAGAGCAACTGAGCCTGGCTGCGCCAGACGTTGCGCGGCTCGGCCGTGGGGTCGTCATTCGGGAAGTAATGCGCCGGAACCTGGGGGTTGAGCCCGCGCTTCACGTCGCGCTCGTACTCCAGGCGCAACGTGTCGGCATCGTACTCGGGATGGCCAAAGACAAAGAAGCGACGGCTGTCGGTCGACTTGACGATGTACAGGCCCACCTCGTCGGACACGGCCACGACCTCAAGCTGCGGCTCGGCCTCCACGTCCTCGCGGCGCACATCGGTGTTGCGCGAATGCACGGCATAGAAACGGTCGTCAAAGCCGCGGACCAGCGGGCTTTGCGGCTTCACCAGATAATGCTCGAACACGCCACTCGCCTTTGCCGGCAGGTCGTACTTCTGGATACCGTAATGATGGTAGAGCCCCGCCTGCGCGCCCCAACAAATGTGCAGCGTAGAGTGCACGTGCGTGGTGGACCAATCCATGATCTGGCAGAGCTCGGGCCAGTAGTCGACCTCTTCGAACGGCATCTGCTCCACCGGCGCGCCCGTGATGATCAGGCCGTCGTAGTGGATGTCGCGGATGTCGTCGAACGTGCGGTAGAACGTCTCCAGGTGGCCGGCGCTCACGTGCGTGGCCTCGTGCGTTTTGGTACGCAGCAGATCCACCTCCACCTGCAGCGGCGTGTTGGAGAGCTTGCGCATGATCTGCGTCTCGGTGGCGATCTTGGTGGGCATGAGGTTGAGGATGAGCACGCGCAGCGGACGAATGTCCTGGTGCAGCGCGCGGTACTCGGTCATGACAAAGATGTTCTCGCTCTCGAGCTGCGCGGCGGCAGGGAGGGCGTCGGGGATGCGAATGGGCATGGATGCTCCTTACGAGTCAGTTGCAGCTATGGTACAACGACCGGCCCCATCCGCGCGAGCACATCGCCCAGCGATGCCGTCAGCGGCCCAAATCACTCCAAAAGTAGAGATTAAGGCATGTCCCAAAAATCTACGACGCTTTAGCCTAGCAAAGTAGTAGCAGGACGCTACAATGGTTCGACGCGAAAAACTCGGCCGAAAGGATACATATATGTACCAGACGCGTAAGATCGGTGTGGTCGGCCAGGGCCACGTAGGAGCACATGTCGCCAACAGCCTGCTCATGCAGGGCATTGCCGATGAGCTGTACCTGTGCGATATCAACGAGGCCAAGGTGACGTCCGAGGTCCAGGACCTGCGCGACTCCCTTTCGTTTGTCCCGTACAACACCAAGATCGTCAACTGCTACGACCACTACGAGGAGCTTGCCTGCTGCGACGTCATTGTCAACGCCGCCGGCAAGGTCGCGCTGGCCGCCGGCAACCGCGACGGCGAGCTGTTCTTTACCACCGACGCCGCCCGCACCTTTGCCAAACGCATCGTCGACGCCGGCTTTGACGGCATCTTCGTGAGCATCTCCAACCCCTGCGACGTCGTGTGCACCGAGCTGTGGCACCTGACCGGCTACGATCCCAAGAAGATCATCGGCTCGGGCTGCGGCCTGGACTCCGCCCGCCTGCGCACCGAGATCTCCAAGAAGGTCGGCGTGAGCCCCAAGTCCATCGACGCCTACATGATCGGCGAGCACGGCTTTAGCCAGCTTGCCGCCTTTAAGGCCGCAACCATCGCCGGCAAGAGCCTTAACGAACTTCAGGCCGAGAACCCCGACAAGTATGCCTTCGACCACATGGAGGTCGAGGAGCTCGCACGCAAGGGCGGCTATGTAACCTACCAGGGCAAGCAGTGCACCGAGTACGCTGTTGCCAACTCCGCCGCGCGCGTCTGCGCCGCCGTGCTGCACAACGAGCACGCCGTGCTTTCGGCCTCTACGCTTATGACCGGTCAGTATGGCGAGGAGGGTATCTTTACCTCCCTGCCGTGCGTGATCGGTGCCGAGGGCGTCGAGGAGGTCTACACGCTCGACCTTTCCGAGCACGAACTCGAGGGCTTCCACAAGAGCTGCCAGCACATCCGCGACAACATCGCCCAACTCGACTGGTGGGATGCCGAGGCCTACGACGCAAAGTAAGCCGCTGGCTGCCGCAACCTTGCGAATCTATGCGCGATACTAAGCGGGCCGCGCCGGAAACCCACCGGCGCGGCCCGCTTTTTACGCACGCTGTTCGCTTGCGAATCGAAGGTGAATGCTTTTCCCGTTACCTAGTACTGCTCGATGCCCATGTAGCGACGAATCTCGGGGCTGTGGTCGAACACCTTTCCGCGGGCGGCGCGCAGCTCGCAGCTCATGTTGTAGAAGAAGATCGGCTCCAGGTACAAACGCACGCTGACGGGCACCTCGCCCACGCCGTACTCGAGTGCATCGAGCACCATGACCGTATCGGTGTGCGTGTTGAGGAACGCCAGCGCGCGCTCCTCCATGGGGCGGCACTCGCCCGATCCAAGCTGCACAAAGTAAAACACGCCGGGCTCGGTGGCCTCGAACGGGCCGTGGAAGTACTCGCCGGAGTGAATATAGCAGCAGTGCTGCCACTGCATCTCCATGAGCGAGCAGATCGCCATGGCGTAGGTCTGGCTAAAGTTGGGTCCGGAGCCCAGGATATAGAAGAACTTGTGCTGCTGGCAGAGCTCGGCAAAGCGGGCGCCCAGCTCGGCGTTGACCTTCTCGCGGGCGGCGGGCAGCAGCGCATCCATCTGCTTGAGGCCCTCGTACATGTCGGCGAGTGCCTCGTAGCCTTCCTGCTGGTCGAGCAGCTCGGCGGCGATCAGAGCGCCGATGCCCTGAGGCACCTCGGCCTGCGGCACGCCCTCGCCCCAGGGGTAGACCCAGGTGGTCCACTTGCCGTTGTCGATCTTGGAGCCCTCGCAGTCGGTGAGGGCAACGACCTCGGCACCGGCCGCCAGCGCCATCTCGCAGCCGTCGACGACCTCTTGCGTGTTGCCGCTGTGGCTGCAGGCAATAACGAGCGACTTCGGCCCTAGGCTCTTGGGGGCCATCAGGCAAAACTCGCGTGCCGTGTAGACCGTCGAGGTAAACGTGGTGGCCTCGCGCTTGAGCAGCTCGTTGGCCGGCATCAGGTCAATCATCGAACCGCCACAAGCAATCCAAAAGACATTCTCAATCTTACCCTTGCGCTCGATGATTTCCTGAACCAGATCATGTGCGTTCATCCTGATGTTCCTCCTTGTGGGGCGGCTTTGAGCGACGGCGGCTCGTACCTGCTGTCGTTCTATGTTGTCCTATTTATAACACGTGTAACAAAGCCCGTGAAGTCATCTCGGCAAATTTGTTCTATGTTGTTCTATCTATGGACGTTAGATGTCGAAGACGTAGCGCGAGCCCACGATCTTTTGGCGGCCGAGCAGTAGAGGGCGCCCGCCAGCGTCGGTAAAGTAGGCCTCCATATAGAAGAGCGGTTCGCCGACCGGCACCTCTAACAGCGGGGCCGCCTGAGCATCGGCAAGCGCAATCTCCACGGTGCAAGGGTCGGACTTGAGCGGTGCGCGGCCCGAATGCTCGGCAACGAACGCAAAGATCGAGTTATCGGTGAGGTCCTTATCGGCAAGTGTCTGCAGATAGGGATGGTCAGCCAGCACAAAGGCGTTGTTCTCGAGCATGACGGGGATGCCGTCGGCCGTGCGCACGCGCTCGACCACGATAAGCTCGCAGCCGGGCTCTACGCCAAAGAACGCCGCGTCCTCGCGCGTCGCCGCAACCACCGTGCGCGATACCAGGCGCGCACCCGGCACCATGTCGTTGGCAGCGCAACCCTCGGAAAAGCTCTGAACGTCACCCTTCTGGACAATCTTGCGCTTGAGCTTGGGCGCGCACACGAACGTGCCCCTGCCCTGCTGGCGGTTGAGATACCCCGCGCGCGACAGCTCCTCGATGGCGCGGCGCACGGTGATGCGTCCCACGCCGTAGTACTTCGCGAGCTCCATCTCGGAAGGAATGCGCGAGCCGGATGCGTACACGCCACGCGCGATCTCGCCCTTTAGGTCGTCCATAACCTGCTGGTACAGCGGCACAGCGGACACCTCAGTGCGCTCGGTTTTATCATCGGATGCCATCGTTATGCTCCATTCCGTGCATGCTCGGACTCAAACTCTTCAATCGCCGCCATAAACTGCTCGCCAAAGGCGTCGGCCTTTTTCTCGCCGATGCCGTTGACCTGGATAAGCTCGTCGCGCGTCTGTGGGCGTAGGCGGCACAGGCCGCGCAGGGCCTTGTCGGAAAAGACCATGTACGGCGCCATCTCCAGCTCGGTCGAAATATCCTTGCGCAGGGCACGCAGGCGCTCGAACAGCTCGGCATCGTCACCCACGCGCGGGCGCTGATCCAGCTCGGCCTCCTCGCGCAGCAGATCCACCGCACGGCGGGCGCGGGCCGAGGCCTTGCGCTTGGACGCGCGACGCTTAACGGTAAAGGCAAACGTCTCGTCCTCGACCTCGCCAGCGCGCGGGCCAAGCCCCACGACCGGGTACTGCCCCTGCGAGGTGGCCAAATAACCGCGGCCGCACAGCTGGCCGATGATGTCCTTGATACGCCCGACCGATTCGCTCGACAGCTCACCGTAGCCGCGGTCCTCGTCCAGATGCATCTGGCGAATGCGCTCGGTGTTGCCGCCGTGGAGCACGTCGGCGACCAGCGACTTGCCAAAGCGCATGGGACGCGTGGCCACATAGCGCACGGCGGCGCGAGCCATATCGGTGACGTCCTCGACCTCGAACTTCGTGAGGCAGTTGCTGCAGTTGCCGCAGCCCTCGGCATCGTCCGTGGCGGCGCTGCCCGCACCGGCCGCAGCCGCATGCTCGGCCGCGGCCTCGTCGCCAAAGTAGCGCAGCATGTATTCGCGCAGGCAACCGGTGGTATTGCAGTAGCCCTCCATCTGGCTGAGCAGACGATATCGATTCTGGAGCGCCCACGCGCGCTGCTCGTCGTCGAGCGCCTCATCGGCAGCATCGCCGCGGTCGATCAAAAAGCGACGCATGCGAAAATCGTTACCGTTCCACAGCAGATGGCAGCTGGCCGGGTCGCCATCGCGGCCGGCTCGACCCGCCTCCTGGTAGTAGGCCTCGATGCTCTCGGGCACGTTGTTGTGGATCACGTAGCGCACGTTGGGCTTGTCGATGCCCATACCAAAGGCGTTGGTGGCAACCATCACCTGAATGTCGTCGTCGATAAAGGCGCGCTGGCTTTGGCGGCGGGCGTCGTTGCCCATGCCGGCATGGTAGCGGCCAACGCGAATGCCGCTGGGGCCCAGTGCCTCGGCAAGCTCCGCGGCCAGCGCGTCGACCGTCTTGCGGGTCGAGCAATACACGATGCCGCTCTCGCTCGAATGCGCGATCACGTAGTCACGCACCCACACGGCCTTGGCCTTGTCGCCCATCTCCTCGCAGCCAAAGTAGAGGTTCTTGCGATCGAAGCCCGTCACCACCGTCGCGGGGTTTTGCAGGCCGAGCATCTGCTGGATATCCGCGCGCACGCGCTCGGTCGCCGTAGCGGTAAAGGCCGCCACGATGGGGCGCTGCGGCAGGGAATCGATGAACTCACGAATCTGCAGATAGGCGGGGCGGAAATCCTGGCCCCATTGGCTCACGCAGTGGGCCTCGTCAATGGCCACGAGCGGCACGCCAATGCCGCCGTCCGCCGCGGCTTCCTGCGCAAAGGCTAAAAAGCGCGGCTCGAGCAGGCGCTCGGGCGCCACGTACATAAGCTGGTAGCGACCCTCGCGCGCCCGCTTGAGCACGGTGTTTTGCTGGGCTGGGGTAAGGCTGGAGTTGAGATAGCTGGGTCGCGCACCCGCCGCGAGCAACGCACGGGTCTGGTCCTCCATAAGCGACAGCAGCGGACTCACCACAAAGGTGATGCCGGGCAGCATGAGCGCGGGCACCTGGTAGCAAATGGACTTGCCGGCGCCCGTGGGCATAACGCCCAGCGCATCGCGACCGGCAAGGATCGCATCGACCATGCGGTCCTGCCCCGGGCGAAACGAGGTGTAGCCAAAATAGGCGCCGAGCGTGTCGAGCGCCATCTGCTGCATGCTATCGGTCATGGTTTCCTAACGTCCAAGTCATCTGCCGCCGATTATACGCCGCCACGCGGACAGCAGCACACGGCCGCCGCCCAGACTAGTCGTTTAAGAACGCCTCCAACGGCTAAGGAGTGTCCCCAGGTGCCGGCAGAGACGATATGAGCAGGACATAAAAACATTGAGAGCCCCTGCTGCATGAAAGACCGCGGATTAGGCCGACAATGGTGAGTGTCTAATTCAGCCGCGGCGGCCACGCCGCATTCATGGAAGGGGCTCCCATGCTCGATACTACCACCTTCGTCGGACTCGACGTCCACACCCGCTCGATAAAGGCAGTCTCCCTCGACGTCATGACCGGGGAGGTGCGCTGCGTGACCTTCGGCTACGACGCCGGCGCCGTCGCGGGGTGGGTGCGGTCCGTGGACCCAAAGGCCAGGTGCGTGTACGAGTCCGGGGTCACGGGATTCGACCTGCAGAAGAGGCTCTCCGGCCTTGGGGTCGACTGCGTGGTCGGCGCCGTCTCGAAGATGATCAAGCCCAGCGCGGACAGGCGCAGGAAGAACGACCGCAACGACGCCGAGTTCCTCGCCCGCATGCTGTCGGTCGGCAACGTCGTCGAGGTGTGGGTCCCCGACGACGAGTGCGAGGCCGCCCGCGACCTGACCAGGGCGCTCGAGGACGCGAGGGACGACCTCTCGCGCTCGAAGCAGCGGCTCTCCAAGTTCCTGCTCAGGCACGGGCTCGTCTTCGACGAGAGGACGCCCACCGGCCGCAGGAAGGGCAACTGGACCCGGGCCCACTGGTCCTGGATCGAGTCGATTAGGTTCGCGGAGGGGGCCGACAACGAGGCGCTCGCCTACTACGTCGACGCGGTCAGGCGGGCGGCGGAGGAGAAGGCGAGGCTCGAGGGGCTCGTCGAGGGCGAGGCCCGCAAGCCCAGGTGGAGGAGGAGGGTCGACTCCCTGCGCTGCCTCAAGGGCGTCGACACCGCGACCGCCGCCGACCTCGTGTTCGAGGCCGGCGAGTTCTCCAGGTTCAGGACGCTGTTAGCGTCAATATAATTTTCACCATTTCCACCAACGCATTTTCGCCAATCGCGCCAACGCGGATACGCCGGATTCGCCAACGCGGATGTGCCGCTTTCGGCGCCTAGGCGCCCTCCTCCTTCCCG